>JAGYNF010000135.1 GCA_018400215.1 Cyanobium sp. M55B138
GCTTTGTGGGGTATCTCGATGGCATCCACCAGAGCGAGCAGGAACATCCGCCGCGGGTGGCTGCCCTGCTGGCGGAGCTGGCGGCCCAGCTGCCCACCGGCACCCTGCTGATCGAAGGGGTGCAGACCTACACGATCAGCCCGGCTGAACTGGCCGCCGATGCCGGCAGTCGCTGGTTCTGGCGGCGCCTGTTTGCCCTGCAGGAGAGCCACCCCAACCGGCTGGTGAATGCGATCTGCGGGGGCCTGGTGCAGGCCAACAACGTGATCAAGGTGGGGATCTCCGCCGACCGGCGCTACGGGCCGATCCTCAACTACGAACTGGCCCTGAAGGTGGTGCAGCGGCTGGTGGAGGCCGGTCTGCGCCAGGGCAGTGGCCAGCGGATCGTGCTGCTGGGCTACAGCGGCGGCGGCGAGATGGCCGTGGGCATGGCCGATGTGCTGCACGTGCTCAGCCGCTGCCCGGTGCAGATCCTCACCTGCTGCGGCGTGTTCAGCGGCAACCAGCGGCTCGACCAGGTGGCCGGCGTCGCCATGGTGGTGGGCAGCCGCGATCCCATCGCCGCCCTGGGGCCGCTGCTGTTTCCCGGCCGCTCCCCCCTGCTGCCCTTCTCCAACTGGAACAAGGCCCGCTTCGCTGGGCGGGTGAGCCGGGAGGTGGTGGCCGGCATGGGCCACAACGGCCGCAGCGGCCCCTTCTCGCCGCGCTATCGCAGCTCGGTGGTGGCCCTGATTCTGCGCCAGCTGGCCTGGTTGGAGCGGCCGAGCTGAGGCCTAGCGGCCAAAGCGCTCGCCCAGGTGTTCCGCCACCCGCAGGGCATTGGCGATCGCCGTGAGCGAGGGGTTCACCGCGCCGATCGTGGGCATGAAGCTCGTATCCACCACATAGAGGTTGTCAAGCTCATGGGCCTTGCAGTGGAGATCCAGCACCGAGGTGGCCGGATCGCTGCCGAAACGGCAGGTGCCCACCTGGTGACCAACGGCGGCGATGGTCATCGTGCTCTTGATGTAGATCTGGCGCTCCACCAGATGGTTGCGCAGATAGAGCCGATCGAGCATGCCGGTGAGCCGGCTCACCAGGCGCTGGGAGGCGGTCTGGTTGTTGGGGGTGTAGTTCAAATGAATGTGCCCCTCGCCATCGACCGTGACCCGGTTGTTGGGGTCGGGAAGATCCTCCGAGGAGATCCAGAAGTCGAGGGCGTGCTCGGCGATCTTGTCCATCGACCAGCCCGGCATTAGGAAGGTTTCCATGGGCGCATAGCCCTTCATGATCGTGCCGTTGGTCTTGCCGGTCATCTGGATGTTGCCCATCGGGTAGTCGAAGTCGCCATCGCCGAGATACCAATCGTTGAGCGTCACCGTTTTCTGGAACACGGTGGTGTTGGGCTCATGGGCCAAGGCCACCATCGCCTTGCTGTTGTGGAACATGTAGTTGCGGCCCACCTGGTCGGAACCATTGGCCAGGCCGCGGGGATGGCGGTCGTTGGCCGACATCAACAGCAACCGGGCGCTGTTGGCGGCGCCGCAGCTCACCACCACCACATCACCGCTCAGCCGCAGCGTTTCGCCATCGCGCTGGAGCTCCACCCCCGTGACCGATCGGCCCGATGGATCGGTGTGCAGGCGGCGCACTTCGGCGCGGGTGAGCAACGACACGTTGGGGCTGGCCAAAGCCGGCCGCATGCCCAGCACCTCCGCATCGCTCTTGGCATGCACCAGACAGGGGAAGCCATCGCAGCAGTTGCACTTGCGGCAGCGGCTGAAGGGCATCTGGGCCTCATCGAGCAGCACGCCGCTGGGGGCATGGAAGGGATGCAAGCCGGCTGAGCGCAGGTCGTCGACCAGCTTCTGCATGCGCGGCTCATGGGCCACCGGCGGATGGGGATAGGGCCCGCTGCAGGGCGGCTCGGTGGGGTCCTCGCCCCGCTGGCCGTGCACGTGGTACATCTCCTCGGCCCGCTGATACCAGGGCTCGAAATCGCTATAGCGCAGGGGCCAGGCCGGCGAGATGCCGTCGTGGTGCACCAGCTCCTCAAAATCCTGCTGACGCAGGCGGAAGTGGGCCGCCCCATACATCTTGGTGGCACCACCCACGAAGTAATGGCTGCCGGGTTGAAAGGGCTTGCCGTGCTTGTCGTGCCACACGTCCTTGGAGACGTAGCGGCCCTTCTGAAACACCTCCTCGGCATTCCAATTCTCGGGCTCCTGGGGCAACCAATCGCCCCGCTCCAACACCAGAATCTTCAGGCCGGTGGCAGCCATGGCCCGGGCCAGGGTGCCGCCGCCGGCACCACTGCCGATGATCACCAGATCGAAGTGATCGCCATCGCTCACCTGCAACTGGGCTGCATGGGGCAAGGGCGATGCATGCACGCCGGGGTGGAAGGAGGTAGTCATGGCTGAACGGCAAGAATCAAAGTGATGAAGGATCTGCAATGCAGTTCAGAACTTGCAATGCAATGGAAGCCTTAACCCGGGGGGTAATGGCTCAGCTGGTTGACCATCTTCGCCACCATGGCGGTCCAGCCGGTCTGGTGGGAGGCGCCCACGCCACGGCCGTCGTCGCCATGGAAGTACTCGTTGAACAGGAACAGATCTCGCCAGTGGGGATCCGACTGGAAAAGATCCACCTCACCATTGAAGGCGCGCCGCCCGGCAGCATCCCGCCGGAAGATCCCCACCAGCCGCTTCTCCAGCTCCAGCGACACCTCCCAGAGATTGAGCCAGTTGCCGGAACGGGTGGGGAACTCCACCTTGAACGTGTCGCCGAAGTAGTGGGCATATTTCTGCAGCGATTCAATCAGTAGAAAATTGATCGGCATCCACACGGGGCCGCGCCAATTGGAGTTACCACCAAACATCGCCACCGGGCTGTCGGCCGGGCTGTAGGCCAGGGTTTGGCTGTCGGAACCCTCGGTGTAGGAATAGGGGTGGTCGCCATACACCTTGGAGAGGGAGCGAAATCCGTAGGGGGAGAGGAACTCCTCCTCATCAAACAGACGTTCACAGATCCGCCGCAGCCGATCTTCCGGCACAAGGGTATAGAGAATGCGGTCGTTACACCACTGACCAAGGTGGTGCTCCAGCCAGGTGGGCGTGGTGCGCTCGTGCACAAACCAGGCCATGCTTTTGAGCACGTCGAGCACCGGCAGGCGGTTCACCGTCTCGCGATCGAAACTCGCCACCGCCAACAGGGGCACCAGGCCGGAGAGCGAGCGGGTGCGCAGGTAGTCGGTGCTGCCATCGGGCCGCTTGATCACGTCGTAATAGAAGCCATCATCGTCATCCCAGTTGAGGAAACCCCGCTGCATCGGGGAATTCAGGGTGATGGCCAGTTGGGTGAAGTCGTAGACAAAACGCTCGCAGGTGTCGGCATACTCCGGCTCATCCCGACTGAGCTCCACCGCAATGTTGAGCAGGTTGAGGCTGAGGGACGCCATCCAGGCCGTGCCATCGCACTGCTCGATGCGGCTGCCATCGGCCAGGGGAAAGCGGCGATCAAACACGGCGATGTTGTCGAGGCCGAGGAAACCACCCTCAAACACGTTGTCGCCGGAACGGTCGTTGCGGTTGGCCCACCAGCCGTATTCGAGCAACAGCTTGCGCAGGGCTGCCCGCAGAAAGGGCTTGTCGGCCTGGCCGCTCTGCTTGCGATCAATCTGATAGATCCGCATCGCCGCCCAGGCACCGATCGGTGGATTGGGATCGGAAAGGGCCCACTCATAGGCAGGGGTCTGGGCACTGGGGGCCGTGAAGTGGGGGCTGCGCAGCAACATCGCCTGCTGCTTGGCCGTTTCCGGATCGAGGATGGCGAAGGCCACCGCGTGGAACATCAGATCCCATTGGCAGAAGTAGGGGTACTCCCAGGCATCCGGCATCGAAATCACATGGTGGGCATGCAACCGGCTCCATTGGGCCGTGTCGGACTGCCAGCGGTTGGCCGGTGGCGCCGGCTGGGTGGGATCCCCCTCCAGCCAGCGCAGCACGCTCCAGCCGTAATACTTCTTGCACCACAGCAAGCCCGCCAGGGCGGAGGTGTGAATCAGGCGGTCTTCGGGGTTGAGTCCGGGCAGGATCTGTTCAAAAAACTGCCCACACTCCGTCTCCCGCGCCTGGAACAGGCCATCAAAGGACGGTCCAAAGGGCGGATCGGCAGCGGCAGCATCCGACCGTTGCCGCAGGCGCAGTTCGACAACCCACTCCTCCGCCGGAGCCAGGGTGCGCTGCAACAGCCGGGCGGCCTTGGTGCCGCACTGGGCTGGGTTGATCGCCTCGGCCTCACCACCGATCAGATAGCGATGAAAACCATCCTTCTGATAGGGGGTGGGGTTGGGCTGGCCGTAGAGGTGCTGATGGTTGGTTTCGTTGTCGGTGAACAGCCAGCGGCCCTCCTCCCGGCAGTGCAACGCATAGGCCCCCAGATGGGGCAGATCGGCGGTGACCAAGGCATCAGCATCGAGGGTCATCGGCTGACGCTGCTCGTCGGGATAGCCCCAATCCCAGGTGTTGCGCATCCACAGGGTGGGCAACAGGCTGAGGGGAGCCGGGTCGGGGCCGCGGTTGGTGACGCGGATACGAATCAGCAGGTCGGTGGCGGACGCCTTGGCATAGTCGATTCCAACATCGAAATAGCGGCTGGCATCAAAGATGCCGGTATCCACCAACTCGTATTCAGGCTCATTGCGGCTGCGGCGGCCATTTTCATCCAGCAGCTGCTGGTAGGGAAACTCGGCCTGGGGATACTTGTAAAGCCCCCGCATGAAGCTGTGGGTGGGGGTGTTGACGAGATGGAAGTAGTAGTCCTTGAGGTC
Organism: Cyanobium sp. M55B138; assembly: GCA_018400215.1. Taxonomy (GTDB): domain Bacteria; phylum Cyanobacteriota; class Cyanobacteriia; order PCC-6307; family Cyanobiaceae; genus NIES-981. The sequence continues at coordinate 4,811 of JAGYNF010000135.1, forward strand.
TTCGCCATGGTTGCCCTCGGGGTTGCCTAGGCCAAAGGGCCGCTCCTTGAGGATCGGATCAACCCCATTCCAGAGCGCCAGGGAAAAACACAGCCGGCACTGCTCATCGCAG
>JAGYNF010000136.1 GCA_018400215.1 Cyanobium sp. M55B138
CTCAGCCTTGGCCAGAAAAGTCATTAGCTGTGCTTTTGACATTGAGCCTGTCGATAAGTTCGCTTAAACCCTAGGCCGCCGCGGCCGTGCACCGGCATGATCGAGAGCTCCGATCCAGCGCCCCGAAGGGTGGGGACAGCCATGCGCACAGGCACCATCCACCGCGTCACCGGCGAAACCGACGTGCGCGTCGCGCTCAACCTGGATGGCACGGGCCGCTGCCAGGCGAGCACCGGCGTGCCATTCCTGGACCACATGCTCCACCAGATCAGCAGCCACGGCCTGATTGACCTGGACATCCAGGCCAATGGCGACACCCACATCGACGACCACCACACCAACGAGGACGTGGGCATCAGCATCGGCCAGGCCCTGGCCCAGGCCCTGGGGGACCGGCGCGGCATCCACCGCTTCGGCCACTTTGTGGCGCCCCTGGATGAGGCCCTGGTGCAGGTGGCGCTCGACTGCTCCGGCCGGCCCCACCTCAGCTATGGCCTGGTGATCCCGGCCCAGAGGATCGGCCGCTACGACACTGAACTGGTGAAGGAGTTCTTCGTGGCGGTGGTAAATAACAGCGGTCTCACCCTGCACATTCGCCAGCTGGATGGGGTGAATTCGCACCACATCGTGGAGGCCTGCTTCAAGGCCTTCGCCCGGGCCCTGCGGCTGGCCACGGAGATCGACCCACGCCGCGCCGGGGCGGTGCCGAGCAGCAAGGGGGTGCTGGAGCAGGCCGGCGCCGGATGAGCGCCGACGGAGGCTGAGCTAGCCGAGCGAGGGCCGGGCCCAGAGGAACAGACCAAGCCGATCCGCCTCGGCCATGGTCTGATCGGCATCGAGCAGCAGGGCGCCACGGGCCTCCCACACGATGCCGGCCAGACCGGCCGCGGCCGCCTTGGCCACGGTGGTGGGGCCGATGGCCGGCAGATCCATGCGCCGATCCTGGTGGATCTTGGGGGCCTTGTAGAGCACACCCGAGCGACAGCCCGGAGCCAGATCCTCCCGGGTGGTGGCCACCCACTCGAGCATGGCATCGGTGCCGGGCAGGGCTTCGGTGGCCAGGCAGAGGCCCCCGGCCACCACCGCCCCCTGGCCCACATCCACCGTGGAGATCGCCTCCACAATCGCGGCGGCCCGTTCGGCATCGGCCCGGTCCTGGTCGCTGGGCACCCGGCTGGCGTAGAGCCCCGGTTCGGGCAACAGGTTGGGAGCCACGTCCTCCACACCCACCACCTCGAGCCCCAGCTGTTCGATGACCTCCGCCAGCGCCCGCAGCGAGGCGTCATCACCCTTGCGCAACGACGCCAGGATGCGCGGCGCCGCCATCAGGGTGGATCCCTCGAAGCGCAGGGGATTGAGCCTGCGGGGGCGGTGAAATTTGCCCACCATCACCACCTGGCGGATGCCCCGTGTCTCCAGGGAACGAAAAAAGGAGATGGAGCGCTCGAAATAGAATTCTTCTACGTCCTCCAGGTCCACGGGAACCCCGTGGGGATGGCAACAGATGTGGGGCCGCCCCGCCGCCGTGAGGGCCCTGGAGAGCAGGCTGGGCAGCACGCCGGTCCCGGCGATGATGGCGAGGTTGGGGTCTCCCATCCGGGCCGGTTGCTACCGCTGAATCAGGCTCAGTCAACAGCCAGACGGCCAAGCAGCACCGCCTCCAGTGGACAGGTGCTGGGGCGTCATGCCCGAGGCGGCGCCTCCAGCCCGGCCCGCAGTGCGCCCACCAGCTCCGCCAGGGGCAGCCGCTGCTCGGGCCGGTCGCTGCGCAGATCCTTGAGCACCACCACCTGCTCGGCCGCCTCGGCATCGCCGATCACGGCGGCAAAGCGGGCGCCGGAGCGATCCGCCCGCTTGAACTGCTTGCCAAAGGCGGCGCCACTGGCATCGCACTCCACCGCCAGCCCTGCCCTGCGGCACAGGCGCGCTGCGGGCAGGGCCAGCGCCTCGGCGGCGGCGCCGCGGCTCACCACATACAGATCGAGGGGCTGGGCAGGCACGGCCGCCCCCTGGCTGAGCAGCAGCACCAGCCGCTCCATGCCCAGGGCCCAACCCACCGCCGGCGTGGCCGGGCCACCGAGCTGCTGCACCAGGCCGTCGTAGCGGCCACCGCCGCACACCGTGGCCTGGGCGCCGAGCTGGCTGCTGGTGATTTCAAAGGCGGTGTGGCTGTAGTAGTCGAGGCCGCGCACCAGGCGGGGGTTGAGCACGAAGGGGATCTCCAGGGCATCCAGGCCCGCCTGCACCTGGGCGAAGCGCTCCTGGCTCTCCTCGCTGAGGGCATCGGCCAGGGCGGGGGCGCCGGCCAGCAGGACCTGGGTGTCGGGGTGCTTGGAATCCAGCACCCGCAGGGGGTTGGCGTGGATGCGGGCCTGGGAGTCGGCATCGAGCTGGTGGCGGTGGACCTCCAGCCAGGCCACCAGCTGCTCGCGGTAGCGGGCCCGGTCGTCGGCGCTGCCAAGGCTGTTGAGCTCCAGGGCCAGGCCGCCCACACCGAGATCGGCCAGCAGATCCCAGGCGATGACGATGGCCTCCACGTCGCTGCGGGCATCGGCAAAGCCGAGCAGCTCCAGGCCGATCTGGTGGAACTGGCGCTGGCGGCCCGCCTGGGGCCGCTCGTAGCGGAACATCGGCCCGCCGTACCAGAGCCGCTGCGGCCCCTGGCTGAGCAGGCCGTGCTGAATCACCGCCCGCACCACCGAGGCGGTGCCTTCGGGCCGCAGGGTGCAGCTGCGCTCGCCGCGGTCGAGGAAGGTGTACATCTCCTTGCCCACCACGTCGGTGGCCTCGCCGATGCCGCGGGCGAACAGCTCGGTGACCTCCAGCAGCGGCGTGCGGATCTCCTGGATCGCGGCGCGGCGGAAATGGCCCCGGGCGGTGGATTCCACGCGCTGCCAGAGGGGGGTGTGCTCGGGCAGCAGATCAACCATGCCGCGCAGGCTCTGGAGCGAAGCCAATCCGGATCAGGCAGATGGGGGCGAGTCTGCCTGGCGACCCGCTTCAGCCGTAGCGATCGCGATACCAGGCGGCAAAACGCTCCACCCCCACCGCCAGGGGTGTGGCGGGCCGGAAGCCCACCCAGGCCTCCAGGGCGCGGGTGTCGGCGGCGGTGGCCTCCACGTCGCCCGGCTGCATCGGCTCGAGCTGCCTGATCGCCTCGCGGCCCAGGGCCTGCTCCAGCAGGGCAATGAAAGCGAGCAGTTGCTCCGGCTGGGCGTTGCCCAGGTTGAACAGCCGGTGCGGCGCCCAGCTGGTGGCCGGATCGGGGGCGGCGGCATCGAACTGGGGATTGGCCGTGGCCGGCTTGTCGAAGCAGCGGATCACCCCCGCCACGATGTCGTCGATGTAGGTGAAATCGCGCCGCATCTGGCCCTGGTTGAACACCCGGATCGGCTCGCCCGCCAGGATCGCCTTGGCAAACAGCATCGGCGCCATATCCGGCCGGCCCCAGGGGCCGTACACCGTGAACAGGCGCAGGCCGGTGGCCGGCAGCCCGTAGAGATGGCTGTAGGTGTGGGCCATCAGTTCGTTGGCCTTCTTGGTGGCCGCGTAGAGGCTCACCGGGTGGTTCACCGGCTGGCGCTCAGCAAAGGGCAGGTTGGTGTTGCCGCCATACACCGAACTGCTGCTCGCATAGACCAGGTGCTCCACCGCCTGGTGGCGACAGCCCTCGAGGATGTGGCCGAAACCCACCAGGTTGCTCTGCACGTAGGCGCCGGGGTTCTCGAGCGAGTAGCGCACCCCCGCCTGGGCGGCCAGATGGATCACGCCCCGGGGGCGTACCGCGTCAAACAGCTCGGCCATGGCGGCGCCATCGGCGATGTCGCGCTGGTGAAACCGCCAGGCGTTCTGGCTGCCGCTGGCACCCACCTGGGCCTCCAGCCGCTGCAGCCGGGCTCGCTTGAGGGCCGGGTCGTAGTAGGCATTGAGGTTGTCCACCCCCACCAGCTGTTCACCGCGGGCCAGCAGCTGCCCGCACACGGCGGCACCGATGAAACCCGCCGCGCCGGTCACCAGCACGGACCCACTCATGGGCTGAGCATCCCGCGGAAGTAAGCAATCGTGGGCTCCAGCCCCTGCTCCAGCGGCACCGTGGGCTGCCAGCCCAGCTCCTGCTGCGCCAAATCAATCACCGGTTGCCGTTGCAGCGGATCATCCGCCGGCAGCGGTTGTTCAATCAGGGGCAACTCCGGGTTGATCCGCGCGCGCACCAGCTCGGCCAGCTGGCGGATCGTGAATTCGCCGGGGTTGCCGATGTTCATCGGTCCGGTATGGCTGCCGTTCATCAGCCGGATCAGGCCCTCCACCAGATCATCCACATAGCAAAACGAGCGGGTCTGAGAGCCGGTGCCATAGAGCGTGAGCGGCTCGCCCCGCAACGCCTGCACGATGAAATTGCTCACCACCCGGCCGTCGTCGGGCAGCATGCGCGGCCCGTAGGTGTTGAAGATCCGCGCCACCCGGATCTCCACCCCATGCATGCGCCGGTAGTCAAAGCACAACGTTTCAGCGATGCGTTTGCCCTCGTCGTAGCAACTGCGCAGGCCGATGGTGTTCACACAGCCGCGGTAGCTCTCGGGCTGGGGATGCACCTCCGGATCGCCATAGATCTCACTGGTGCTGGCCAGCAGCAGCCGGGCACCAACACGGCGCGCCAGACCCAGCATGTTGTAGGTGCCCAGGAAACTGGTTTTGGCCGTTTTAATCGGGTTGAACTGGTAGTGCACCGGCGAGGCCGGGCAGGCCAGGTGCCAGATCCGGTCCACCTCCAGGCTGATCGGCTCGGTCACGTCGTGGCGGATCAACTCAAAGCGCGGATGGCCGATCCACTGGGCGATGTTGGCCTTGCGACCGGTGAAGTAGTTGTCGAGGCAGATCACCTCCTCACCGGCCTGCATGAG
>JAGYNF010000137.1 GCA_018400215.1 Cyanobium sp. M55B138
TCAGCTGAGCTTGCGATCCAACAGAGGGCGGATCAGCAGGAACAATCCGGCCGCCAGGACCGCCAGCACCAGCAGGCAGGTGCCTGCCGTGAGCTGGCCGTAGGGAGCCTCCAGCACCACGGCGGTGAGGGAGAGCTGGCCGGCGTAGGCCGCACGGATGGGTTCAATCGCGAAGGTAAGGGGATTCAGGGCCGCTAGCCAGCCCAGCCAGGCCGGCATGAACGACAAAGGCGCTAGGGCCGTGCTGGCAAACAGCAGCGGCAGGTTGGCCACGAAGATCACCGCAATCAACTCAATGTGGCCCGGCAGGGCAAAGGCCAGGCCCAGGCTCAGGGCGGTCACGGCAAACACCAGCAGCAGCAAGGTGACCAGCACCAGCAGCAGACCGGCCGCACCGGGCCAGCCGTAGCCAAGCAGGGCGGCGGTGACCATGATCGCCAGACTCTGCAGCAGGCTCAGCACGGTGATGTAGAGCACCGAAGCGAACACAATCGAGCTGCGCGAGCGCAGGGGGGCCACCAACAGGCGGTTCAGGAAACCGAATTCCCGATCGAACATCACCGGCAAGCCGGCGTTGAGGGCGCCACTGAAGGCGGTGAACACGATCACGCCGGCACCAAGGAAACGGCCGTAGCTCATGCCCCCGGGCAGCAACCCCTCCGGCGCCTTGGCGAACAGGGCGCCAAACAGCACCAGCCAGATCAGCGGCTGCAGCACCCCCGCAATCAGGGTGGAGGGTCGGCGCTGCAGCTGCACAAACAGCCGCCTGGTCAGGGCCAAGGTTTCCTGGCTGATCTCAGCAAACGCGGAGGCCGAGGCCACCGGCAGGGCTGGAACGCTGGGACTGGCAGTGGACGCGGATGTCATGGCTGCAGGGTGACGTGTCAGACAGTGGAAGGAAAGGCGGGCGGATCGGCCATGGCGGCGGGAGCATCAACGCATGCTCTGCTTGCGTTCCGCCTTGGCGTCGCGGCTGCCGGCCACGGCCAGCTCCGCATCCATCAGGGTGCGGCCGGTGGCCTGGAGATACACGTCGTCAAGGCTAGGGCGGCTCTGGGCCAGGGCGAAGACGGGCAGGTCGGCGCCGGCCAGCTGGCGGCGCAGCTGCTCCGCCACGCCGTCGTGTTCCACCACCAGGTTGAGGGAGTAGCCCTGGGCCTGGTTCACCACCACCTGGCGCACCCCGGGGCAGGCCTGCAGCAGCCGCTGCACCCGGGTGGCCTCTTCGGCATCGCTGAATTCCCGCACCCGCAGGGTGACCCGATCACCGCCCAGGGCTTGCTTGAGCACGGCGGGGGTGCCCTCGGCGATCACCCGACCCGCCTCAAGGATCGCCAGCCGATCCGCCAGGGCATCCACCTCCTCCAGGTAATGGCTGCTGAGCAACACCGTGGTGCCACCATCACAGAGCTGGCGCAGCACCCGCCAGATGGCGGCACGGCTCTCGATGTCGAGGCCCACCGTGGGTTCGTCGAGCACCAGCAAGCGGGGGCTGTGCAACAGGCCTGAGGCCAGGTCCAGGCGACGGCGCATGCCGCCGGAATAGCCACCGCAGCGCCGATCGATCCAATCGCCCATGCCCAGCAGGTCCACCAATTCGGCAATGCGGCGCTGCCGCTGGGCCCGATCGAGGTGATAGAGGTCGCCCTGCAGCTGCAGCAGCTCCCGGCCGGTGAGGATCTTGTCGATCGCCACCTCCTGGGCCACATAGCCCAGCAGGCCGCGCACCACCCGAGGCTCGGCCAGGGCATCCACCCCGGCCACCCGCACCGTGCCGCTATCCGGCGCCAGCAGGGTGCAGAGGATTCGCAAAGCCGTGGTCTTGCCAGCCCCGTTCGGCCCGAGCAGCCCGTAGAGACTGCCGGCCGCCACGTTGAGCTGAAGACCATCGAGGGCAGCCACGGCCGCCTCGCCGCGGCCATAGGTCTTGCGCAGATCGTTGATCGCGATGAGTGGCTCGCCCATCTGAGCCATGGCAGCAGGTTTCAGGGAAATGTTTCAGGGAAATAATGTAGGCAGCATCGCCTGCGGCAGGGCCAGGGCCTGGGCCTGGGGCAAACGGGCCAACAACAGCAGCAGGCAGATGCCAAACAGGTAGAGAATCGACCAGCGGAACATCGCCCGGGCACTCTGGGGGTTGTCCGGTTGGCGCGCCAGGTTGCTGGACAGCTGCAGCAGGCGGGCATTGAAGGGCAGCACCAGCAGGCCGTAGAACAGCCCCCCACCGGGAAGCACCAGGGGGGCCAGCAGGCTGAGCAGCACCGTGGCCCAGGCATAGCGACAGATGGCCTGGGTGGTCACCACCACCCCCTTCACCACCGGCAGCATGGGGATCCCCACGGCGCGGTAGTCATCCCGCAGCAGCAGGGCCAGGGCCCAGAAGTGGGCGGGGGTCCACACCATCACCAGGCTGAACAGCCACCAGCCACCCCAGCCCAGCTGGCCCGTGGCGGCGGCGGCCCCCACCAGGGGCGGAATGGCGCCGGCCACCCCACCGATCACGATGTTCTGGGAGGTGCGCGGCTTCAGCAGGGCGGTGTAGAGCAGCACGTAGCTGCACAACCCCAACAGGGAAAGGCTGGCCGCCAGCGCATTGACCCCCAGCACCAGCACCAGCACCGATGCCGTGGTGAGCAGGGCCGCCAGGGCCAGGGCCTGGCCCTGATCAAGCCGGCCGGAGGGCAGGGCACGACGGCTGGTGCGCAGCATGCGACCGTCGAGCTCCTCCTCCCACACGCAATTGAGCACCCCGGCGGCGGCGGAGGCCAGGCTGCCGCCCACCAGGGTGCAGGCCACCGTGGGGCCATCGAGGGAACCGGCGAGGGCGGGGTCGCTCACGGCCATGCCCCCGAGGGTGGTGGCCAGCAACAGGGGGATCAGCCGTGGCTTGGCCACCTCGAGCCAGGCGGGCAGCCGCACCGATGGCCGCACCCCCTTGGGTTCGGGAGGAACCAGTAACGCTGCAGCCTGGGGGGTGGCACTAACCATGGCTGGGTTCCGGATACAGACGGGGGGATGGGGCGGCAAAGCTGCGACCCAGGCTGCCGGCCAGCACGGCCACCAGCAGGGCCGCGATGGCCTGGTGGGCGATGGTCACGGCGGGCACCGCCAGGCCGAGACGCAGGGTGGTGACACCCAGAGCCACCTGGAGGGCCACCAGCAGGGCGGCGGAGAGGGAGGCCCAGCGCAGCCAGCGCTGGGCGGCGGGCAGGGCCCAGCTGGCCGGCAGCAGCAGCAACACCGCAGCAGCGGCGGGCTGGGCCGCCAGGCGATGGCGCCAGAGCCACTGGCAGCCCTCTCCGGCGGCGAGGCAGCGCTCGGCAGCCCAGGTGGTGGCCAGGGTTCCTCCCAGCAGGCACTGGATCACCACCAGCAAAAAAGCGGGCACCAACAGCACCAGCCACCAGCGAGGCGGGGCTGCCGTTGGATGGCCGGCCCGCAACAGGGCCTGATGCACGCCGCTGAGCAGGGCCACCAGGGCCAGGGCCGTGGCCAGGTGGGCCGTCACGAGGGGGGCTGCCAGCAGTTGGGTGACCGTGAGGGCACCGAGGGCACCCTGCACCGCCACAAGCAGCAGGGCCGCCAGGGCGGCGAGGGGAAGCCAGCGGGGCAAGCGGCTGCGGGCAAGCCCACTGGCGCCGGCGAGCACCAGCAGGGCCACCCCCACCACAAAGGCATCGAGGCGATGGAACCACTCGAGAAACACCTGCAGATTGAGGCGCCCGCCCGGCAACCACTGGCCGTAGCAGAGGGGCCAGTCGGGACAGGCCAAACCGGCCTGCATCACCCGCGTCGCGCCGCCGATCACCACGAGGGCCACGAGGGCCACAACCAGATGGGCCGTGAGGGCCGCCAAGCGGGCCTGAATCGGAGCTGGCTGGACCATGGACCCGATTGGATCCACGGCAGCAGAGACAGCTCGATCAACAACCTCCTGGGAAGATTTTCCAGGGGGCGAAGCAGTTGTCGCGGAATGAAACAAAACAATCCGACTGCTGGTGGCTGGCACGGTAGCGATCAAAGCCCGTTGGCACCGTGAAGCCGGGGCGGTGATCTTGATTTCGGAACATGGCCCAACAGCGACGCGGGCAGCGCTGCGCCACCCCCAGCAATGTGCGGCAATTCACATCCAAAACCGGGGGCCGAACACGGTGCGGGGCCAACGCCGATAAAGTGATTCCAAACAATCCCATAGCCGTGCAAATCCGCACCGCCATTGCCACCGCTCTGTCGGCAACAGCCCTGATCGGCACAGGGCTTGTGGTGGGGACCCGGGTGAACCTGCTGCCCCTCGACGCCAGTAGCAACGCCGCCACCTACGACAGCCTGTTTCAGGTTTTGTTCAGCATTGGCACCATGTTGTTCATCGGCATCTTCGTGGTGCTGGTTTACAGCCTCGTGCGTTTCCGCCGCAGGCCCGGTGAGCTGGCCGATGGCCCACCCATTGAGGGCAATCTGCCCCTGGAAATCGTGTGGACCGCCATCCCGGCTGTGATCATCCTCTTTGTGGGGATCTACAGCTACGACATCTACGACCGCATGGGTGGCATGACCTCCCTGGGTCACGGCGCCATGGACCACGCTGCCCACGCCGACATGGGCGCCCCCGCCATGGGAGCTGTCAGCGAACGGCGGATCTGGGGTGGCATCGGCCCCGCAGCTGTCCTCAGCGCCGACGACCCCGGCCTGGCGACCCTGCCGGTGGAGGTGACCGCCATGCAATTTGCCTTCATCTTCCAATATCCGGATGCGGGCATCACCAGTGGTGAACTGCACGTTCCGGTCGGTCAACCCGTGGAACTGCGCATGGAGGCCAAGGATGTGATCCACGCCTTCTGGGTGCCCCAGTTCCGCCTCAAGCAGGACATCATTCCGGGCCAGCCCACCCT
>JAGYNF010000138.1 GCA_018400215.1 Cyanobium sp. M55B138
GGCCTGGGCTTGCCCCAGCCCCGCTTCCTGCAGGAGCCGGGGGCAGCAACCGCCGCCGCCTGAATCGCTAAGGTCAGCGGCCAATCTTCACCGGCTTGCCGCTGTCGTCTTGCCCGACCCCTTCCGGCTGCTCGAGGCCCTGGTGTTGCTCACGGTGCTGGTGGGGCTCGGCGGCCTCCTGTGGCGCCGCAACCTGTTCCTGCGGGCCCTGGCCCTCGATGTGATGGGCACCGGTGCGGTGGCCCTGTTTGTGTTGGTGGCGGCCCGGCCCGGCCTGCGCACGCCGATTCTGGGGCGCTCCGAGCTGGCGATGGCCATCAGCCCGGAGATGAACTGGGCCGATCCCATCCCCCAGGCGGTGATCCTCACGGCGATCGTGATCGGGCTGTCGATCCAGGCGCTGGTGCTGGTGGTGCTCACCCGGCTCTCCCGGCTGGATCCCCTGCTGGATACGGCCAGCTTTGAGCAGCTGGATGCCGCCGTTTCCCAGGCGAGGCCATGAGCACCCAGCAGTTGCTCAACCTGTTGATCACTTGGCTGCTGCTGCCCTTTGGAGCGGCCTTTGTGTCGGCCCTGTTGCCGCGCCTGGCCCGCGGGCTGGCCCTGTTGTGCGCGGCCACCACCCTGCTGGTGGCCGGCTGGGCCTGGCGGGGCGGCAGCCTCCAGCTCGATCTGATCGGCCCGTTGGGGGTGCAGCTCCAGGTGGATGCCCTGGCGGCTCCCTTTTTGCTGCTCAACGGCCTGGTGGTGCTGGCGGTGCTGCTCGACCGCTGGCGGCGCCTGCCGGAGGGCCCCTTTCTGGTGTTGTTGCCGGTGCTGCTGGGCGGCCTCAACTCCGCCTTCCTGGCCGTGGATCTGGTGAGCCTGTATGTGGCCCTGGAGGTGGTGGGCATCACCGCCTTCCTGCTGATCCTGCAGAGACGGGATGATCTGCAGCTCTGGACAGCCCTGCGCTATTTGCTGATCGGCAACAGCGTGATGACCCTCTACCTGGTGGGGGTGGCCCTGCTCTACCTCAACACCGGCAGCTTCCGGCTCAGCGCCATGGCGGCCCTGCCCGCCGGTGATCCGGCCCTGGCTGTGATCCTGGCCCTGGTGCTGGTGGGGTTGCTCACCAAGGCGGGGGTGTTCCTCTCCGGCCTGTGGCTGCCCCGCACCCACGCGGAGGCACCGGCGGAGGTGTCGGCCCTGCTCTCGGGGGTGGTGGTGGCCGGTGGCCTCTGCCCGCTGCTGCGCCTCGAGGCCCAACTGCCCGGCCTGCAGCCGGTGCTGGCCTGGGTGGGTCTGGCCAGCGCGGTGCTGGGGCTGCTCTATGCCCTGCTGGAGACCGACCTCAAACGGCTGCTGGCCTGGAGCACCCTCTCCCAGCTCGGCCTGGTGCTGCTCAATCCGGCCGTGGGCGGCTTCTATGCCCTGGCCCATGGCCTGGCCAAGGCCAGCCTGTTTTTGGTGGCCGGCCACGTGCCCAGCCGGCGGCTGGAGGGCTGGGCCCGCCAGCCCCTGCCGCCGGGCCTGGCGGTGCCGTTGCTGCTCGCCTCGCTGTCGATTGCTGGCGCCCCCTTGCTGCTCGGCTTCTGGAGCAAGCAGGCCCTGTTCAGCCCGCCGCTCACGGGCTTCCCCGGCATTGCTGCGGCCCAGGCCAGCTGGGTGCTGCCCCTGCTCGGCGTGGGCACCGCGGCCGTGTACGCCCGCCTGTGCTGGCTGCCGCTGCAGGGGGGTCGGGACGTGCCGGCCATCGGTGCCGTGCTGCTGGCGGCTCTGCTGTTGCTGGCCGGAGTGGTGCCGCTCTTGGCGCCGGAGGCCCAGGGGCTGCCTGGCCTGGGCAAGGCGCTGGCGCTGCTGGCGGCCGGTGCCGGCGTGGAGGCCCTGCGCCAGCTGGTTGGTGCCCGGCTGCTGCGCGGCCTGCGGCTGCCCGATCTCGAGCAGCTGGGTGATCTGTTTGGCGGCATGGCGGTGATGGGGGCCGGCCTGGTGTGGCTGCTGCTGGGCTGGCCCGATCCCCTTGGCATGGAGAGCGGGGTGGTGGCATGGCGGGGTTGATCGTGATCGGTCTGCGGCTGTTGATCTGGCTGCTGCTGAGTGCCGACCTGGAGACCGCCAACGTGGCCATCGGCCTGGCGGTGGCCCTGGCCCTGCCCCTGCCGCGGCGCCATCGCCAGCTGCCGGTCTCCGCCCTGGGGCGCTCCCTGTGGGCCAGCCTCAAGGCGATCCCCCTGGCCTATCGCGAGGCCCTTGCGCTGCTCATCCGCCGGCCTGGCCGGGAGGTGGAGGAGCTGCAACCGGTGGAGTATCGCCCCGGCAGTCCGGTGGCGGCCCTGGTGTTTCTCGATGTGTTCCGCATCACGATCACCCCCCTCACCATTGCCCTGGGGATGGATGGTCCCGGTCGCAGCTACCGGGTGCACCGGCTCGAGAGCCACCACCCCCTGCCCCAGGAGCCCGGCCGATGACGCTGCTGCTTTTTGGCATGGTGCTGGCCCTGTTGCTGCCGATCCTGGTGGTGTGCCGCCGCACCGACGTGTGGCACCGGCTGGCGGCCCTGGCCAGCGTCTCCACCAAGGTGGCGATGGTGATGTTGGTGGTGTCGGTCGTCCGCGACGACTGGATGGTGGGCCTGGTGGGCGTGATCGTGCTCAGTGTGGGCAATGGCGCCGTGATGCTGCTGGCCAACCTGTTGCGGGGGGTTGACCGATGACCTTGGCGCCCGTCTTCAACCTGCTCAGTGGCCTGCTGCTGGCCCTGGGGCTGCTGTTCTGGTTCGCCGGCACCTGGCCGATGCTGGGCAGGGCCAGCTACCTCACCAAGTTGCACTACCTGGGGGTGGCCGACACCCTCGGTTCGGCGTTGATGCTGCTGGGCCTGTTGCTGCGTTTCAACCGGGAGTGGCCGCTGCTGTTGCTCGCCCTGCTCTCCCTGGTGGTGTGGAACACGATCTTCGGCTATGTGCTGGCGGTCTGTTCCCAGGCCCGTCCCCGTTCCTGAGCTGCCATGACCCTCGGCACCGACCTGCCCCTGCTGCTGCCGCTCACGGCCCTGCTGCCGCTCACGGCGATCCTGCTGGTGGCCCAGTCGAATCCCTACCAAACCCTGGTGCTGCGCGGCATACTCGGCGCGGTGGCGGCCCTGATCTACGCCCTGCTGGGTGCCGCCGACGTGGCCCTCACCGAGGCGCTGGTGGGCACCCTGCTCTCCACCATCCTCTATGCCGTGGCCCTGCGCTCCTCGATGGTGCTGCGGCTGGCCTGCCCCGATCCCCAGGCCATGCCCAGCGCGCTGTTGCTGCAGCTGCGCCGCTGGCTGGAGCCCTCCTGCCTGCGGCTGGAACTGGTGCCGCTGCCCGCCGCAGCCGAACCCCCCAGCCTGGGCGGCGAGCGCACCGACCTGCACGGCCTGCTCGAGTGGCGCGCCGATACGGGCAGCCTGGCCCGCCTGTTCCTGCTCAATGCCAGCCTGCGCCAGCGGCTGGCCAGCCTGCCGGCGGCGGGTGACTGGCAACCGCTGCTGCTTCCCCTGGAGCTGCCCTGATGCGCCGGCTGCTGATCCCCCTCTACGCCCTGGCCGCCCTGGTCCTCTGCCTGGCACCCCTGGGCCTGGCCCTGCCGCCCTTGGCCCCGCTGCAGGCCACCCTCACCGACCTGCTGGCCCAGGGCCAGGTGCCCAACCTGGTGGCCACGGTGATCCTGCACACCCGGCTCTACGACACGGTGGCCGAGGTGGTGGTGTTCACCCTGGCCTCGATCGGCGTGCGCTGGATCTTCAGTGGCGAGCCGCTGCAGCGCCGCGTGCTGTCCCTCGACGACGCCCCATCGATCGTGCTCTGCCAGCTGGGGGCCACGGTGTGTGCCCTGGTGGCGGTGGAACTGGCCCTGCGGGGCCACCTCTCCCCCGGTGGGGGCTTCGCGGCGGGCGTGGCCGGCGGCACCGCCATTGGCCTGCTGCTGATCAGCGGTTCCGTGCGCCTGGCCGATCGGCTCTACCGCCGCTATCGCGCCGAGCTCTGGGAGAAGGGGGCCGTGGTGGCCTTCCTCCTGGTGGCCTGGCTCAGCCTGGAGGGGGTGCTGCCCGGCGGGGCCATGGGCATGGGGGGCCGCTTCGGTGCCATCGCCAGCGGCGGCTGGATCCCCCTGCTCAATGCCCTGGTGGCCCTCAAGGTCACCCTGGGGTCGTGGGCAATGGTGCAGCTGCTGGTGCGCTATCGCGGCCTGTTTTGACTGAGCCAGTCCTGCAGTGAGCGGCGCGGCTGGTCGCGGCTGCTGGTCACCTCGATGATTCGGCCGATCGCTTCCGGGCTCTGCAGGGCCTCGACACACACCCGGGCCACCAGCCGCCGGGGAATGCTGTTGCTCTCCTGTTGATCGGCGTCGCTGAACACCACCCCCTCCTGCTCTTCGCCGGCCTCGAGGCCCTCCTCCCGCTCGTTCAGGCCGCCGGGGCGCACCACGGTCCACGGCAGGCCGCTCTGCTCCAGCCAGCGTTCCCCCACCCGCTTCCACACCAGGATCAGGCCGAACAGGTTGAGTGGATGGCGCCAGCGGCCGGCGCAGAGCGAGCTCACCAGCACCACCCGCTGCAGCCCCACCGCCTTGCAGGCCTCGATCTGCTGGCGCACGCCGAGGGCATCCACCTGCAGGGGGCCGGTGAGATCGATCGAGGGTCGTGCCCCGGTGGCGATCACCAGGGCATCGCAGCCGCTGAGGGCCCGGTGCAGAGCTTCGGCGTCGCCCAGGTTCAGCCGCACCACCTCGGCCCCCTCGAGGCCTGGTGGCAGCTCCGAGCCAGGCCGCACCAGCGCCCGCACCCCATGGCCTTGCCCCAGGGCCTCCTGCACCACGCGCCAGCCGGTCTTGCCGGAGGCGCCGCTCACTGCCACCCTGCCCATCG
>JAGYNF010000139.1 GCA_018400215.1 Cyanobium sp. M55B138
GCAGCTTTTCCGCATAGGCCACGGCCAGCCGATCGCGCTCGGCCTGGGAGCCGGCGGCGCGCAGCCAGGCCTCGATCCGGTGCGCCGGTACCGGCTCCGGCCCATCCAGCCAGGCCCGCTGGATCTCCCGGCGCCGCGGTTCAACGGGCAGGGGCGCCAGGGCATCGAGGGCATTGCCGAAGCGGCGCTGGGCCACCAGGGCCTCGGCCAACAGCAGCCGCGCCTCCCGGGAGCCCGAATCGATGCGGTTGAGGATGTGGCGCGCCTGCCTCTCGGCCTCCTCCGGCTGGCCGCGGCGCAGGGCGGCGATGCCGCGGGAGAGATGTGGGTAGATCCGGAACTGCCGCCAGTCGCGCAGCAGGTTGACCCCTGCCACGGCCGGCGGCGCCAGCGGGCCCAGGCTGGTGCCCATCGCCACGCCCGCCAGCAGCACCAGGGCGCACAAGTGACAGCTGCGGCTGCGGCGGGTGTTCATCGCTGCTGCTCCAGGGCCGCCAGCCCCAGCCTGCGCTGGCGCTGCTGTTCCGCCAGCAGCACCTCCAGGTTGGCGGCACTGAGCAGGCCCAGCGCCAGCAGGTGTTCACCCAGCCGTGTCTGCTCGGGTTCAAAGCTGATCAGGGCCTGGTTGTTCAATGCCTGGCTAAGCAGGCCCAGCTCCACCACCAGGTCGCCGAGCAGCACCAGATGGCGGCACACCTGCTCCAGCAGCGCGGGGTCTCGGCGATGCTCCCGCGCCAGTTGCCGGATGCCCGTCGCCAGCTCGCCCCCTGCATCGCGACGGTATGTGTGCACCAGTCCCACCTGAATGCGCCCCTGGGGCACGAGCACCTGACGGCAGGCCTGGCCGATCTGGCGACTGATCACCCCCAGGGCCACGGCACTGGTGGGGCTCTCGCAGCCGAGCACCAGGGTGCCGTGTTCTCTGGCGATCGGCAGCAGGGAATACTTGAAAGCCAGCCGTTCAGGAAAGGCACGCACCAGTTCGGGGTTGAGCGCAAACGGGTTGAGATCACGCCAGCTCAGATCCTGCTGCGCCGCCAGCGCAGCCGCCAGCTGCCCGCTGTTGATCCAGTTGCCCTCCAGCAGCGTGCGGCCGATCCGGCTCCGGCCGCTGCGTTCCAGGGCTCTCTCCAGGATGGCGGGCGTGATTGCCCCCTGGGCGATCAGGATCTGGCCGAGGGGTTGCACGCCAGTCGTTTGCGCCACGCTGGGAAACACGTGGGTCGTTTTGTCCCACGCCACCCGGCGGGCATCGCCGATCGCCCGCACCTGACGGTAAGCGCGCAGATTGGCCAGGAAGTTCACCACATTGGCCCAGGCCATCCGCGGCACGGCCATCAGGGCAGCCGCCAGGCCGTAGTAGCTGCCGGTGAACACCATCCGCTGCAGCACGCGGTTGGCCAGCAGCAGGCCGTTGTACAGCAGCAGCCCATGCAGATAGCTGCTGTCTCCGAGCACGGAGGGATAGCCCCATTCGCTGGTGCTCTTCCAGGTGATCAGCCACACCAGGCCGAGCTGCAGGGCCAGCACCATCGAGATCAGGCCGATCAGGTTGCTGATGCCGCCGCGGCGATCGCGCCAGAGGAAATAGTTCTGCAGCACGCTCTGCGTCCAGGGCAGGGTTTTGGACCCCTGGAACACAATGCCCACAATCCAGCGCGATTTCTGCCGCACCGCCATGGCCAGGGTGTCGGGAAAGTTCTCGCGCACGCAGATCACCTGCCCGTCGCGGCGGTTCACACCAAAGCGGCGCTCGCGCAGCGGGGCCAGCTGCGTATCCCGGGGGCTGAAGCGCACGAAAATCTCCTGCATCCCCGCCTGGTGCAGTCGGATACCGATGTCGTAGTCCTCCGTGAGGCTCTGGGTGGAGAAGGCGATGCCCTCCCCCTCATCCAGCAGGCGCAGCACAGCCCGACGGCTGAAGCAGGTGCCCACCCCCGCGCTGGGCACCTGGCCCACCAGCGCCTCGCGCACGATCACATCCTTGCCGTGCAATTCGGCAAACTCATCGGCGTAGTGGTTGGCCGTGAAATTCCACCAGTGGCGATGCATCAAGGGGTACACGGGCACCTGGATCAGATCCTTGCGATCCACCAATAAATTGAACAGGCGCAGTTCCAGCGGTGAGATCACATCCTCCGCGTCATGCAGGATGAAGCCTTGAAAGCGCATTGCGGCTTCCCGCTCAAAGGCGAGTACTGCCGATAAAACGTTGTTCAAGCAGTCGGCTTTGCTGGTAGGGCCGGGCAGGGCGCACACCACCTTGTGCACATTGCTGAAACGGCGGCAAGCATCATCCACATCGGCCTGGGTGTCGGGGTCGTTCGGATAGGTGCCCACAAAGATTTGATAGTTCTCGTAGTCCATCCGGCTTGCTGCCATGCGTGCCATCTCGCCCACCACGCCCACCTCATTCCAGGCCGGCACCAGGATCGCCAAGGGACGCTCAGGCTCGACATACAGAAGGCATTCATCGGCAAAGCGGTGGCGCCTGTAGATCACATTTCCGCGCCAAAGTCGCCGCAGCCAATACACCAGATCAATCAGCAGATCTTCACTACCCAGAATGGCCAGCGCTGTACCCACAACAGTTGTGGCCAAGCGCAGCGCGTAGAGATAGTGTGAAAATATATCGATCAGAATATAGATGGAAATACCCTGATAACAGGTTGGTGGATCTGTTGCCTAAAGGTCGTACAACGCGAAGAGGCTCTGTGAGGGGTGGGATCAGTTGCTAGGATTAGTCAATGCGAATTCTAGTAGCGCTTTGCGTATAGGCACTATAAATGCTGCTGGCCCGGTTCCAAGCTGTCTAAAAGTTTGCTTAAAAAACCCAGAAATCTCTGCGAAAATTGAGCAACTGGCCAACCCAGATGCGAGGTCATAGGGAGCGCAGCGGCTACCTGTTCTCGTACCTGTCGAGCGAAGAGCGGATCCCGTCCATCCATCCGTTGCGGCGGATCTGGACACTGTTGGATCAGGCCCTCGATCGACTGAAACGACGATCCCCCTGCTGCGACTTGTGAGGGATGGCAGCAAGGTGAACTGGATCTAGGAGATTGTTGAACATAGAGCAGCACCTCCAGAAGCGCGCAACCAAAACGGATCGATACTGGTGACGGTTCTGCCAGATGCCTGGGGGTCATGGCCCAAACCCTCACCCTCTAGAAGCTGCCCGACGCCCTCCACGCCCGGCTCAGCGCCGCCGCCGTGCGGCACCGCCGCAGCCTGAACAACGAGGCGATCGTTTGCCTGGATGCCGGCCTGGAAGCGGAAGTTCCCTCTGTGGAAGAGGAGCTGGCGGAGATCAGAGCCCTGCGCGAACATCTCGGGTCCCACAGTTTTGATCTCGATGAGATCGATGCGGCCATGCGTGAAGGTCGGCCTTGATCGTCGTTGACATCAATGTGTTGACCTACCTGTTGTTGCCTGGCCCCAGGACAGAAATGGCCGAGTTGCTTCGGAGGCAGGATCGCCAGTGGGCAGGCCCACCGCTGTGGCGAAGTGAGTTTCGCAGCGTGCTCACCACACACCTCAGGCAGGGGCCGCTGAACCTTCCGGACCCCATCGGTTTGCTGCAGAAAGCGGAGCCGATGCTCTCTGCCCACGAAGAGGCGGTGGCTTCTCATCATGTGCTGCAGCTGGTCAGCTGCTGCAGTTCCTACGACTGCGAATTCGTGGCGGCAGCGCAACAGTTGGCCATGCCACTGGTCACGGAAGATCGTTCCATCCTGGCGGCCTACCCGGAAGTGGCGCAGTCGCTGCATCAGGTCACCTCCTGAGGTTCTGCCCCTTGGGGCCAGAGGTAGATCGCTCCAGCCGGCTCCACCCGATGGGTCTGCAGCGCGAAGGTGCGAAGGATGCGCTCGGGCTCCCGTTCCCGGTCGATGTCGATCGACGCCAGCCGCTGCTCCCTGTAGCGCCAGATGTCGCTCACCTGGCGGCGCACGGCTTTCATTTGCAGCATCGGCGATCTCGCCCAGCTTGAGCAGCAGCTGATCGGGGTTTTCCTTGACGCGATCGAGGGGCTTGCTTGCCGGCCTTCAGCCGCGGCGAGCTGGAGCTGGCCCAGATCACCAGTCTGGAGGCGGCGCAGATCGTCAGGAGGCACGGGCCCGCTGCCCGGTGGTGCTGCTGACGCGGCCGGGCACCACCGAGGTGGCGGCCCTGCGGGGCCAGCGCATTGGGGTGACCCACTCCAGCTTGGGGCCCTTTCTGGTGAACCAGGCGCTGGCCACGGCGGGAATGACGCTGGCGGATGTGGAGCTGGTGCCGGCTCGATGGCATGCTGCGCCGCAAT
The DNA here is from genome assembly GCA_018400215.1 of Cyanobium sp. M55B138. GTDB lineage: Bacteria > Cyanobacteriota > Cyanobacteriia > PCC-6307 > Cyanobiaceae > NIES-981. The sequence goes on from JAGYNF010000139.1 coordinate 4,301, forward strand.
GAGGTGGCGGCGATTGCCACCTTCCCGCCCTACTCCACCTGCCTCACCCGGCCGGGGTTGGCGACGGTGCTGTTTGACAGCAGCCGCCTGCCGGGGCAGATCGTGGATGTGCTGGTGGCGGAGCGGGGCTTTGCCCTGCGCCACCGGCGCGAGCTGGGGCAGTTGCTGCGCACCTGGCAGGCGGCCCACGACGCGGCGGCGGCCGATCCCCAGGGGGCCCGCACCCTGATGGCGAAGCGCCTGAAGCTGAGCGCCCAGTAGTTTGCCGAGGCGGAGCAGGGCATTGAGTATCTGCTCCTGGGCGAGCAGCGCAGCCTGCTCAAGCCCGGCGGGCCGCTGGATCAGAACCTGGAGGCGGTGCAGGCGGTGGATGTGCAGCTGGGGTTGTTGCGGCCCGGCTCGCCGTTGCCCCGGGTCGACGATGGCCCCCTGCTGGAGGCCCTGGCGGCCACGCCGACAAACCTGGGATCAGAAAGCCGGAAAAGCTGGGATTAAAAAGCCGACAAACCTGGGATTGGAAACCCAGAAAACCTGGGATTAG
>JAGYNF010000014.1 GCA_018400215.1 Cyanobium sp. M55B138
GGCAGGGTGGCGTCGAGGGCAACGGCCAGGCCGGCGGAGGGTTCATTCCACATGGCGAGGGCCGGAGGCAACCGCGGGCACTACCCCACCACTGTGCCGCGTAGCCAAATCAAGATGGCGATCCCAAAAGCCAGCCGGTAGGCCACAAACACCCAGGTGCTGTGGTTCTGCAAAAACCGCAACAGCCAGGCAATCGCCAGCCACGACACCACCGCAGCGGCAACGATGCCCACCAGCATCGGAATCACGCCACCATTGGCGGGCGCAGCCAGCGCATCCTTCAGCCCCACCAGCCCCGCCAAGGTGATGGCAGGAATGCCCAACAGGAACGAAAACCGAGCCGCCGAGGTGCGCTCCCAGTTGTCGAACAGCGATGCCGTGAGGGTGCTGCCCGAACGGGAGACCCCCGGGATCACCGCCAGGGCCTGGGCCAGACCCACCAACACACCATCGCGAGGTTGCACATCCTCGAGCCGGCGGCGGCGGCGGCCCACCCACTCCGCCAGGGCCAACAGCAGCGCCATCCCGATCGAGACGAAGGCGATGGCGGGGAGGCTGCGTAATGGCGAATTGTTGTAGTCCGGCATCCACAGCTTGATCGCCATGCCGGCCAAGAGGATGGGAATGGTGCCCAGGGCGATCGCCACACCCATGCGGGCCTCCGGGGAACCCCATCGTCCGGCCCGCAGGGCCTGGGCCACACCCCGCAGCACGCCAGCCAGGTCGCTCCAGAAGTAGGCGACGATCGCGGCGATACTGCCCAGCTGAATCACGGCGATGGTGGCCACGCCGGGATCGCCCCAGCCCAGCAGCATCGGCACCACCTGCACGTGGGCCGTGCTGCTGATCGGCAGGAATTCAGTGAGCCCCTGCACCACGCCCAACACCAGGGCCCGCCAACAGGCTTCCGGCAACTCCAGGCCAGGTTGATTGGCCAGAGCTGTCCCGAGGGGCGCCGAGCTCGACACCAGGAAACTGAGCACGGGCGCATTGGCCACACAACCAGCCGACGCTATGGCGCCACGGTGCCCCGCTCCCTCTCCAGCACGCCTTAAGGTTGCACAACTTTCTTCACAAGCCGGGTGATCGGGGTTCCTCCCACCACGTTGATACCGGCCCCAGCCCCCAGCCGGGACGCCTGGTCGTTCCCGCCACTGCAACGGGGCATCCGGGCCTGGTGGAGCCGTTGTGGCGGCCTGGCCGCAGCCGTTCCCCTCACGGGCCTGCTGGTGGCCCTGCCGGTGTTCCTGGAAGCCCCCTGGGTTCGCCAGGCACCCTTCAGTGCAGCCCTGTTCACGGGCGTGCTGGTGGCCGTTGGCCTGCTGTTGGCCGGGCAAGAACGGCCCGGACTGCGGCGCAGCGGCGAATTGCTGGTGGGTTTCAGCGCCAGCTGGCTGGCCGGAGCGGTGTTCTGGGGCTGGGCCCGCCAGTACCCGATCTGCCACCTGCCGATTGAGGCGTTCGCCCTGCCCCTGGCCCTGGGGGGCCTGCAGGGGCGCTGGCGCCTGGCCTGTGGTTTTTACCTGGGCTCACTGCTGGGCACCGCCGCCACCGATGCGGCCATCGCGGCGACGGGATTGATGCCCCTCTGGCCCCTGGCCATGACAGCGGGGGCGGCCGATGCCAGCGATTTGCTCCAAACGGCCGCCAACACGGTGTTCCAGCCGGGGCCCTTCCTGGTGGTGTGCGGCTTCGGCCTGGCCCTCACCCAGCTGAGCCGCTGGCTGTGGCAACGGGGACCGGTGGCCCAAATCGCGGCCACGGCCCTGGCCGCCACGATCGCCGTGGATGCCCTGTTTCTGGCCGTTGCCCTGCTGGCCCCTCGCCTGAGCGGCCTGATCTGAAGATCTGCGAACGCCTGCAACAGCTCTGCCGGTCTGCATCCCGGTGTTCTGTAGCGTTAGGCGTTGGTGGTCTGCCCACCTGCTTCTCCCATCCTTCCAAGGAGTGTTGCGATGAAACGGCTGGTTGCCTGGCTGATGCGTGGGGTTTTGTTGGCTGGTCTGCTGCTCACCTTGGTGCTGCCCCCGGCAGTGCACGCCGCCGACTTCCGCAACTCCGCCGACGACAAACTTGCCGAGCGCGGCAACAAGGTGGATCTCAACAACAGCTCGGTGCGTCGCTTCCAGGACTTCCCCGGCATGTATCCCACCCTGGCCGGCAAAATCGTGCTGGGCGGCCCTTACAGCAGCGTGGATGATGTGCTCGACCTCGACCTCACCGAGCGCCAACGGGAGCTTTTCAATAAATACAAGGACAATTTCACCGTGACCCCCGCCGAGATCGCGCTGAATGAAGGCTTTGATCGCATCAACGACGGCCAATACCGCTGATCCCACTGCCTAGGCTCGCCCGGCCGCTGCAAGCCGTCGGGCCGCCGGCGGCTTTTTTGATGCCGGCGCTGCCGGAGCGTACCCGCAGCGATGGCAGACGACACAGACGAATGGGAGGGCGATCCGGGCTGGGATCCCGCGTTGAACCAGCCCTGGGATGTGGTGGTGGTGGGCGGTGGCGCCGCCGGCCTGATGGCCTGCCTGGAGGTGCCCCAGGGCCTGCGGGTGCTCCTGCTCAGCAAGGAACGCAAACCCCGCTCAGCCAGCCGCTGGGCCCAGGGCGGCATCGCCGCGGTGACCCGTTCCAACGACAGCTTTCGCAGCCACATTGACGACACCCTCCACGCCGGTGCAGGGCTCTGCCAGCGGCAAGCGGTGGAGTTGCTCGTGCATGGGGCCCCCGGCTGTGTGACGCGCCTGCTGGAGCTGGGCATGGCCTTCGACCGGGATGGGGCGGAGCTGAGCGCCACCCTGGAAGCCGCCCACAGCCATCGGCGTGTGCTCCATGCCCAGGACCGCACGGGCGGTGCCCTGGTCGACGCCCTGGAACGGGAAGTGCGGCGCAGACCAGGCCTGGTGCAGCGCGACGGCGTGATTGTGCTGCAGTTGTGGATCGAGGCGGGGCGCTGCCGGGGGCTGCAGCTGCTGGCCGACGGTGAGATCGGCTGGTTGGGGGCGCGAGCCGTGGTTCTGGCCACCGGCGGGGGCGGCCACCTGTTTGCCCACACCACCAATCCGGCCCAGGCCAGTGGCGATGGAGTGGCCATGGCCTGGCAGGCGGGAGCTGCCCTGCAGGACCTGGAATTTGTGCAATTTCACCCCACCGCCCTGATGCTGCCGGGGGCCCCCCACTTTCTAATTTCGGAAGCGGTGCGGGGCGAAGGCGCCCGCTTGCGGGATGGCCGCGGCGACAGTCCGGTGCAACAGCTACCGGGCCAGGACCTGGCTCCCCGCGACCAGGTGAGTCGTGCCCTGGCCCAGCACATGCAGGAACAGGCGGTGCCGCACGTGTGGCTCGACCTCCGGCCGGTTGGGGAGGAGCGGCTGACGCGGCAGTTCCCCACGATCCTGGGGCGCTGCCGCGAGCTGGGCCTCGACCCCACCAGGGAACCACTGCCTGTGGCACCGGCAGCCCACTACTGGATGGGTGGCGTGGCCACCGACCTCTCGGCCGCCACGACCCTGCCAGGGCTCTACGCCGTCGGTGAAGTGGCCTGCACAGGGGTCCACGGCGCCAACCGACTGGCCAGCAATTCCCTGATGGAATGCCTGGTGTTTGCCAGGCAATTGCGCCATCTCCAGCTGGCACCCGACCACCCATGCCAGGGGGCTCGAGATCCGGACGCGGGCCAGCGGCAGCTGGGCTCCGCCCTGCCGGAGCGGGCCTCCGTGCGGATCCGGATCAACCAACTGCGGGATCTCTGCTGGCAGGTGGCGGGCGTGGAACGGTCCGGCCACCGGCTCGGCCTGGCCCTGGTGGGGGTGCGACAGCAGCGCCAGGGCCTAGAGCGCCATGCCTGCTGGCAACAGGTCAAAGACCTGCCGATCCTCGAGACACTGCGCCTCTCCAGCCAGCAGGGCGAGGCCTTCGCAGCCCTCCAGGAATGGCACCAACGACTGATCCTCACGGAGCTCCTGATCGAAGCTGCCCTGTTTCGCCAGGAAAGTCGGGGCGGGCATTTCCGCACGGACGCCCCTGCCCCCCAGCCCTTCTGGCAGCGCCATAGCCAGCAAATCCGGGATCGGGCCATTGGCACGACCCCAGCCTCCCCCTAGGTGCAGCCCCTCCCCCTAGATGCAGCAAAGGGGAGGCTGGGGCTCAGGGGCTGAAACCACTGAGTTCAGCCAAGCGGGCCAACGGCTTTACCCCGGAATCGAGCTGGCCCTTGATCTCCCAGCTGGGGAAGCCCTCAATCGCCTTGGCATCACAGCGATCCTTCTGACTGCCAAGGCCATCAGCGGCGCACTCCACGATGGTGAGGCGCTCGGCGGCCTCCTTGCCGAAGAGTTGCTTCTGGTCGTTGCAGTGGGGGCACCACCAGGCCGAATACATCACGGCTCCGGTGCTGCTGAGGTGCTCGGCCAGGGCCAGGGCCTCCGGACTGCTGGTGCTGGTGACCGGCGGTGGAACGCCGCGGCCACCGATCTCACCGGCCGGCCGATCGACGGCGGCGGCCCAGCCCAGGCCCACCAGGGCCACCACCAGGGCCACCAGCACCACCCGGAAGGCGAGCTGACCCCGGTCAGCCCAGTCGCCTCCCACCAGGGCCAGCACAAACAGGGCCAGGCTCAGGCCGGCTGACAGCACACAGAAGAAGCAGAAAGCCTGGATTTTCAGCACCATCACGCCCATCAGCACGAGGCTGAACACCGCCATGCCGGTGCTGAGCAGCAGCAATCCCCACCAGCTCAACGGAGCCAGGCGAGACCGCAGCTCCCCGCGCAGCACCAGGGGCAGCAGGGCCAGCAACAGCACCGCGGTGTAGGCCAGGAAGCCATACAGCGACAAGGGCTGACCCAGCACCGTGCCCCAGGCGCTGCCGAGCACCTGGTCGCAGCCATCGCCACCCCCAGGGCAGGTGAGGGAGCCAAGCAGGCCCCAGCGCTTGAGGGTGATCGTGCCGGTGTCAATCGCACCGATGGTGGCCAACACCGCCATCACCACCCGCAACCAACGGTTGCCGCTGTCGTTGCGACGGCGGGTGGAGCTGAGGCGCTCACTGAGACGGCTGGAGGTCACGGACAACAGGCGATGGATCCATTCTCGCAGCCGCCTGCCCCATAGGGTGGAGGGTCGGCATGCCCCCTACCCCAGCGGCCCATGAGCAAACCAACCGTGGCCTTCGCCCACCTGGGCTGCGAGAAGAACCGGGTGGACACCGAGCACATGCTCGGCCTGCTGGCCGAGGCGGGCTACGGCGTGAGCGCCGATGAAACCGACGCCAAGGTGGTGGTGGTGAACACCTGCAGCTTCATCCAGGACGCCCGCGAGGAGTCGGTGCGCACCCTGGTGGAGCTGGCGGAGCAGGGCAAGGAGCTGATCATCGCCGGCTGCCTGGCCCAGCACTTCCAGGAGGAGCTGCTCGAGAGCCTCCCCGAGGCCAAGGCGATCGTGGGCACCGGCGACTACCAGCACATCGTGAGCGTTCTGGAGCGGGTGGAGGCCGGCGAGCGGGTGAATCAGGTGAGTGCCAACCCCACCTTCGTGGCCGATGAGCACCTGCCCCGCTACCGCACCACCAGCGAGGCGGTGGCCTACCTGAAGGTGGCGGAGGGCTGCGACTACCGCTGCGCCTTCTGCATCATTCCCCACCTGCGCGGCGACCAGCGCTCCCGCCCGATCGCGAGCATCGTGGCTGAGGCCCACAGCCTTGCCGCCCAGGGGGTTCAGGAGCTGGTATTGATCAGCCAGATCACCACCAACTACGGCCTCGACCTTTACGGCAAACCCCAGCTGGCTGAGCTGCTGCGGGCCCTGGGGGAGGTGGAGATCCCCTGGATCCGGGTGCACTACGCCTATCCCACCGGCCTCACCGCCGAGGTGCTGAGCGCCTACCGGGAGGTGGCCAACGTGCTGCCCTACCTGGATCTGCCCCTGCAGCACAGCCATCCCGAGGTGCTGCGGGCGATGAACCGCCCCTGGCAGGCGGATGTGACGGGCGGCGTGCTGCGACGCATCCGCGAGCAGCTGCCGGAGGCCGTGCTGCGCACCACCTTCATCGTGGGCTTTCCGGGCGAAACCGAGGAGCACTTCCAGCACCTGCTGGATTTCGTGGCCGAACAGCAATTCGACCATGTGGGCGTGTTCACCTTCTCGCCGGAGGAGGGCACCCCGGCTGCCGGCCTGCCCAATCAGGTACCGGCCGAGGTGGCCGCCGCGCGCAAGGACCGATTAATGGCGCTGCAGCAACCGATTGCAGCAGCCCGCAACGCCAGCTGGGTGGGCCGGATCGTGGATGTGCTGATCGAACAGGAACATCCAGGCAGCGGCGAGATGCTGGGCCGTTGCGCCCGCTTTGCTCCAGATGTGGATGGCGAGGTGCGGGTCTTGCCCGGCGAGGGAGGCCTGTGTGCGGCACCCGGCACCCTCGTGGCCGTTCGCATCACCTGCGCCGACACCTATGACCTGATCGGCGAGGTGGTGGGGGCGCGAGCCATGGTGACTGACGCCCGGACAGCACTCAGATCAGCTTGACGCCGCGCAGCACCAGGGAAGCAGCCACGGCCATGGTGAGCGCGCCGCCCACGAGAGCCAGATAGATCGCCACGCCCATGGCCTTTGCCCACAAGAAGGTGATGCCATTACAGCAGACCCCAGGCGCGCCTGGGGCCCAGGCCACTGCCCAGACCGGTACCCAGCCGATTCCGCCTAGGGTCAGCTCGTGCAGCACGAAGCGTGGTGCAAGCAATACGCCCTTTTCTCAATCTCCCCCAGCCCCCGCACGATGCGCACCCTGCTGATCTATCCGGAGTTCCCCAAGACCTTCTGGAGTTACGAAAAGATTCTCGACCTGGTGAATCGCAAGGTGCTGTTGCCACCTCTCGGCTTGGTCACCGTGGCAGCCCTGCTGCCCCAGCAGTGGGAGATGAAGCTGGTCGACCGCAACGTGCGCGAGGTGACCGAAGCGGAGTGGGCCTGGGCCGAACTGGTGGTGATCTCCGGGATGATCGTGCAGAAGGCCGACATGGCCGAGCAGATCGCCCGAGCCAGGGGCCGTGGCCTGCCCGTAGCGGTGGGGGGCCCCTTTGCCAGTTCCACCCCTGACGCCCCGGAATTGGAAGGGGCCGATTTCAAGGTGCTCGATGAGGGGGAGATCACCCTGCCGATGTTCGTGGAGGCACTGGAGCGCGGCGAAACCAGCGGACGGTTCACCGCAGATGGGGAGAAGCCCGATGTGACCTCCACGCCGGTGCCGCGCTACGACCTGCTCGAGCTCGACGCCTATTCGGAGATGTCGGTGCAGTTCTCGCGGGGCTGCCCGTTCAACTGCGAGTTCTGCGACATCATCGTGCTCTACGGGCGCAAGCCCCGCACCAAGACGCCCGAGCAACTGATCACCGAGCTCCAGTGCCTCTACGACCTGGGCTGGCGCCGCTCGGTGTTTCTGGTCGACGACAACTTCATCGGCAACAAGCGCAACGTGAAGCTGTTGATGCCAGCCCTGCGCGCATGGCAGATCGAGCACGGCTACCCGTTCAGCTTCGCCACCGAGGCCTCCGTGGACCTGGCGGCCGATCAGGAGCTGATGGACCAGATGGCGGACTGCCGCTTTGAGAGTGTGTTCCTGGGCATCGAAACCCCGGACGCCGCCAGCCTGGAAACGGCCCGCAAGCTGCAGAACACCCGCAGCTCCCTGGAGGAATCGGTGGAAAAGATCACCGCCAGCGGCCTGCGGGTGATGGCCGGCTTCATCATCGGCTTCGATGGCGAACAGCGCGGTGCTGGCCAGCGCATCGTGGAATTCGTGAACCGCACCGGCATCCCCCACGCGATGATGGGCATGCTGCAAGCCCTGCCCAAGACAGCGTTGTGGATCCGGCTTGAGCAGGAGGGCCGCCTGATTCAGGACACGGCCGCAGCCAAGGGGGTGAATCAGACCAACCTGCTCAATTTCGTGCCGACCCGGCCCATTCGTGATATTGCCAATGAGTACATGGAGGCCTTCTCCGAACTATATGAACCGAATGCCTATATCGACCGAGTCTACAGCTACTTTCTAAAACTGCCGCCCCAGCGCTACAAGCAGATTCTCAAAGAACTGGCCCAGAAGGCTGAAGCCGAAGGGGGGGGCGCACCCCCCCGATCCAATGGCAAGCGCACGTCCTGGGTGGATCTACGCGCCCTCGCCATCGTGGTGTGGCGTCAAGGCCTGCGCCGCAACACCCGCTGGCGCTTCTGGCGAGCCCTGATCGGCATGGCCCGGCACAACCCAGCCCGCTTCACGGGCTTCATCTCAATCCTGGCCCACAGCGAACACTTCCTCGAATACCGCAAGATCGTGCGCCAGGAAATCGAGGAGCAGATCGCCGCCCTGCCGCCGGATCCCCCCCTGGCCCCCGTGGTCGCAGCGCCGGTGCTGGTGCCCACCAGCTAGCGGCTAGTCCTGCACGTAGTCGACATCAGCTTCGAGGGCCGCCTCGGCCTTCTGCAGTTCACGTCCCAGGTAGAGGGCGTGGTCCAGCCGGCTGAGCGGATGGACACCTTCCCCCTCGCTCAGGGCCATGCCGAGTTCCTTGGCACTGCGGCCCCGATACACCGCCAGGGGCGTGCGCGGGCCGGCACCGCGGCAACTGAGCACCTCGCCGGTGTCTGGATCGGTGGCCAGCCCCCGCCCATCAATGGCATTGCCGTAGTGCTCGGCCAACAACTCGCCCCGTTCCCGGTCGAGTTTGATCAGGAAGTAGCCCTCTGGATCCAGGGCAATGAAACGCTGGGAGAGCTGGTTGTCGAGCTCACGGCGTTGGCTGGGATCCAGAGGTTGGCTGGGATCGAGGGGCTGGGGCATGGGGAGGATCGTAGGCAGCGGTGAACGGCAGCTCGGCATTGATCGCCTCGATCTCCCGCACCATCTCGCCATTGGCACCCGGCAGCCAGTCGCGCAGGATGGCGTCAAAGCGGGGATCACTCCAGCGGTGCAAGCTCACCCGGGGCTGGGCCACAAAGCCCCGACGGCGCTTGTGGCTTCCGCCTGCACCGGGGTCAAAGTGGCGAAGGCCGGCCGCGATCGCCCACTCGATCGGGGCGTAGTAGCAAACCTCAAAGTGCAGGCAGTCGATCTCCACTTCGCTGCCCCAATAGCGCCCCCAGAGGTGCTCGCCATGGCGGACACACAGCGACATCGCCACCGGCTGGGCGGGGTCCTCCCGGTGGGCACTGAACAGCACCAGATGGCGGCGCAGCTCGGCGTCGCGGGCCAGGGCGTCAAAGAAGGCCTCACTCAAATACTTGCTGCCCCAAGGCCCCCAGCGGGAGCAGTGCTGCTCGTAAAACTGGTGCATGCGACCCACCAGACCAGGAGCGATGGCCTCCCCCACCAGGGGCGTGACCCTGAGGCCGGCCGCGGTCACGGCCTTGCGTTCCCGCTTGATATTGCGGCGCTGGTTGGCATTGAAGCTGGCCAGGTAATCGCCGAAGTCGAGATGGCCGGGATTGCTCCACTGGCTCTGCTGATTCACCCAGGCCGCGCAACCGGCTGCCTCAGCCAGGGGCTGCCAGGCCGGATCCACGTAGAGGAAGTTGCAGCTGAGGATGGCGTGCTCGCGGCGAACCGGTCGATCAACTCCAGCAACAGGGCTGTGGTGGCGGCGGCATCACTCCGCCGGGGCAATCGGAAGCGGTAGCCCTGCACCGGGCTCACCAGGCTCAATGCCCACCAGCTTAGGGTAGTAGCGCAGGCCAGTTGGCCGGCGAGCTGGGCAAAGCTCTGGTCGAACACAAACTCGCCGTAAGCTAGCCATCCTTCAAGGTGGGGGCGATGGCAATCAGGTCGGCCCCACGCCAGAGCTGAGATGGCAACCCTGCCAGCCCTGGCGGGCACGATGTGCCGCTGGCCTCGGCCCGGTGCAATGACGCCAGCGGTAGAACAGCGATCCGCCAGCCGTGGGCAAGCCATCCCAGGCAGACTCTTGAATCTCCGCCAACGACTGGTGCCAACGGGCTTTAGCTCAGCCATGGCAGCCAAGTGTAGAGACAGCAAAAGCCTTACAGCAGGCCCCCCTCGTGACCTCCCCCCCACCTCCCACACCATGACAGCGGCGCGCCCACTGGCGTGGCCGGCGGCCTGTGGCTGGTATGTGCCAAAGACCTCCCGGCATATACCAGTGGGCCGGGCCGGACTTTGGCGACCGCTCCTGGAGCTGATGCGTCCCCAACTGGAAGACCGGCTCACCCAGGCCTGTGTGGAGGCCGTGGCGGGCGACCAACCGGCCCTGACCTCCCAACTCAAGCGCCCCTGCCAGCAGCTGGCCGCCCCCACCAGTCGCTGCCTGGTGCGGGAAACCGATGCCAGCGGCAAGGGCCTGGCCCTGCTGGGCGAACTGCTGCAGCGGGAGCTGGGCCCCCAGGGGGAACGGATCGTGAAGCGCTGCATTGCCAGGCAGCTGGGCCTACCCGCCAACAGCCTGGAGAGCTTGTCGCTGCGGCAACTGGCTCAGCGCTTCGGTGGCTCGCGGCGGTAGCGCAGCAGCAACTCGTCGCCCACCAGGCGCCGCTGCTCGACCAACTGCCAACGGCCTGGATCGAGGGCCACCGTGGGGAGGCACCAGGTGTGGGTGCCGCCCAGCAGCGTGGGGCACAGCGTGAGCTGGAGCTCATCCACCAGCTCGGCCGCCAGCAACTGGCTGGCCAGATCGGCACCACCCAGCAGCAGCAGGCGTGATAGGCCCTCGTCAGCCAGCTGGCGCCGCAGCCCCCGCCAACCGCCAAAGGCCAGCAGGCGGTCAAAGCCAACCGCAGCGGAGATGGCAGCGGAGGCGGCAGCAGAGGTGGCGGCCTCCCGCGGCGCCAACCACCAGCGCTGCAGGGGTTGGCGCCAGAAGGGAAGCTGTGGCGGCAACTGACCGCTGCGACTCAGCACAAGGGCATGGGGCTGGTCGCCGCGGCCCTGGGCGCGTCGCTGGGCGAGCAGATCTGGGGCATGGATCAAACAGGTGCTGCCGTGGCGCCGCAGGGTTTCCGCCCCCAACAGCACCCCGTCAGCCCAGGCAAGCGCCTCTTCCAGCACGCGGCGATCGCCCACCCCCCCCAGCTGGGCGGCGCCACCCTGCGGGGGCGCCAGCCGGCCATCAAGGCTCACCGCCAGCACCAGACGCAGCCAGCTGGTCTCAGCCAGCAACCAGGGCCTCGAGGGCAGCGGGGACCATCTCCAGCTGGGGCTGCTCCGCAAACACCTCGGCGGCGTTGTTGGGGCTCTCCTGCAGCCGCACCTTGTGCAGGCGCGCACCGGTGGCGGCGACCGGGGCCGCCAGCAGATCGGCGATGTGGAGGGCGATGTTCTCGGCGGTGGGCACCGTGGCGGCGAAGTGCTCCACGTCCTTGTTGAGGAAGGTGTGGTCAAAGGGCTCGACCACGAGGTCCTCCACCAGCTGCTGCAGGGCCGCCAGATCGCACACCATGCCGGTGCGGGGTTCGATCGGCCCGCGCACGGTCACATCCAACAGGTAGTTGTGGCCATGGCCGTGGGGGCGGGCGCACTTGCCGTAGATCGCCTCGTTCTCCCCCTGGCTGAGCTCGGGTCGGGCCAGTCGGTGGGCGGCGGCGAAGTGGGTGCGGATCGAGAGGAAGGCTTCCATGGGGGCGGCGAGGCTGGTGGGCGAAGCGGAGCTGGCAGAACGGGTGGTGGGAGCTGGCAGGAGATCCACCCAGAGATCGTCGCGCTCGTAGAGGCGCAAGCCCACCAGCGGCAGCAGCGGAACCAGGCGGGTCCAGATCGCCCGGCAGAGGGCCTCCGTGGTGGGCAGCATGCCCTCGGGCCGGCTGAGATCAAACTCCGGCCAGGTGTCGTTGAGGCTGCGGAAATCGAGCTGGGCGGTGATCTCGGCCCGGATGGCGTGCTTCACCTCGGAGAGGTTGAGCACCATGCCGTCGGCATCGAGGGGGCCCCCCATGGCCACGATCAACTCGTAGTTGTGACCGTGACCTGGAGCCAAGCTGCAGGCGCCGAAGCGGCTGTTGTTGTCGGCTGCACTCAGCTCGGGCAGCCAATAGCGATGGCTGGCGCTGAAGCGGGCCCGGCGGGTGATCACACAGGGGCGCCCAGCACCGTGGGCCCGGCGGCCGGAATCTGGGGCCCACACCTGTCCTGGAGAAGGGCGGGAAGTGGCGCTGGCCGTCATCGCCCGTATCCGGAGGTCTTTCATCTTAGAAACGGGATCCGTTCCCCCGCCGGAGCCGCCATGGCCATACCCACCCACCAGGAGCTGGCCGCTCGCCTCAAGGGAATCAACCTCTACCTGGTGGGCATGATGGGGGCCGGCAAGAGTGCGGTGGGCCGCCCCCTGGCCGAGGCGCTGGGCTACCGCTTCGTCGATGCCGACACGGTGCTGGAGGCGGCGGCGGGTTGCTCAATCGCCGAGCTGTTCGCCCGGGATGGGGAGTCGGGCTTCCGCCAGCTGGAAACCGCCGTGCTGGGGCAGATCAGCGGCTGGCACTCCCTGGTGGTCGCCACCGGCGGTGGCGCCGTGATCCGATCAGAAAACTGGGGTCACCTGCAGCAGGGCGTGGTTGTCTGGCTCGACGCCCCAGCCCCCCAACTGCTGGCCCGCCTGGCCGGCGACCCAACCCATCGACCCCTGCTGCAGGCGGAGGATCCGGCAGCCCGGCTCCAGGGCCTGCTGGCCGAACGTCTGCCGCTCTACGCCCAAGCCGACCTGCACATTCGCCAGGCGGCTGAACCGCCCCAGCAGGTGGCCGAGCTGGTACTCACGGCCCTGCCTGGGATCCTGCGGGAGCACCCCCAAGCACCACAACGGCCTGTGCTGCTGGATCACGGCGACGGCTCGCTCTCCACCAACCTGAATTGATGGGCTTCAACCGCCGGCTGGGGGCTCGAGGCGCACCGCAAACCACTGCACACTGCGGCCCGGCTCCAACTCCAGCTGACAGGCGGTTTCCAGCAGACGCTCGGCCTGGAGCGCAACGCTGCCAAGACCCTGGAGATCCTCGGGCGGCGCGGCCATGGCCTCGAGCTGCCGCTGCAGCCAGATGAGGGTTTCGGCCGCCGTGAGAATCGATTCGCCACCGCCGGGCTCCAGCACCACGTAATGATCCAGTTCCCGCAGCAGGGGATCAGACATGGCCAACGAACCGCTTCACCCCATCCTGGCGCGGCCCGCCCGCTGGATTCGGCGGCTCGGCCTGGCTGGCAGCCTGCTGCTGGCCAGCGCCCTGTTGCTGGCAGCCCCACCCGCCCAGGCCGCCCAGGCGAGTGGAGAAGGGGTGCTGGCGCAACGCATCGAGCACTGGCCGGCCTGGCAACTGCCCGCCCCCCTAAGCCGACCCGGCAGGGCGGATCTGCTCTACCCCGACTGGTTCCTGGGGGCCTGGCAACTGAGCAGCAGCGATGGCGCCAACACCCAGGTGCGCTTCATTGCCACAGCCGACGGGGTGGTGGGCGACCGGGCCTTCAATGCCGAGGCGATCGGCCGGGCCCTGCTGGGGGGGCAACTGCTCAGCGTGGCCAACGACCCCGCCAATCCCAACCGCCAGATCGCCCGCCTGCAAGGCTCCGATGGCCGGCCCCTGGAGCTGGAATCGACCGTGGTGGGGCGCCGCCGGGAGCAGCCGGATGCGACAGAGCTGCTGGTGGATGAACTGGCCCTGCAGGTGCTGCACGGTGGAGGCGATCCGGTGGTGAGCCGGATCGAGACCCTGAGCCTGTTTCGGCGCCAGGCCGACGGCACGATCGAAGCCGAGCAGTGGCAGGCCAGCTACACCTCGCCCGCCCTGGGGCTGGCGGCTGCGGCAGGCCGCAGCGACCATGTGAGCCTCAGGCTCGAGCGAGTGGTGCCACCAGGCGATCCCGCCAGCTGAACAGGGGCTCCAGCAGGGGATTGTCCGCCACCCCACTCACCCCGCGGCCGGCCAGGGGGGCACCACAACTCTCGGGGAAGCGCAGCAGGGAGAGCTGGGCCGCCACCGCCAGATCGGCGAGGCTGAGCTGGTCACCCACCAGGAAGGGCTGGGCCGCCGTGAGCAGGGCCAGCTGTTCGAGGTTGGTCTGCAGCTGCCGGCAGCCCGGCCCGGCCACCATTCCGCCGAGGGCTTCGCCCATGCCCCCAAGCCAGGCCGACGGCAGGCCGCCGACCAGCTGGCGCAGGGGTGCCGGGGTCGCATCCGGCAACAGGGCCGAGCGCAGCACGGGATCGGCCGCTGCCGCCTGGAGCAGGGCCAGTCGGCAGCCCGACGCCAGGGCGGTATCGGCCCAGTCCTCCAGCAACAGCACCCGGGCGCGCAGGGCCGGATCGGCCGGCAGCAGGGCCGGCAGCGGGTGGCGGTGCTCCAGATGCATGGCGATCGCGGTGGAGTCGGCGATCACCTCGGTGCCATCGACCAAGACGGGCACCTGCCGCTGGCCGGACAGGCGGAACAGGGCGAGCTGGCCCAAGCCCGGGGTGACCTCGACAACGCTGGTGTCGAGCCCCTTGGCCGCCAGAACCAGCCGCACCTTCTCGCAGAAGGCCGAATGGCGGAACTGGTAAAGCTGCATGCGCCGGGCCTCGGTGCCAGGCGGCAGAGTAGCGAGCAAGACTGGCGAGCTGCCCCTGGAGCAGCCCTCTGAGGCCATGAAAGACTTTTTCCTCAATGTGACGCGCTATCCGCGTTACCTGGTCGCCTTCGGCCTGGGTGTGGCCAATTCGGTGTTCGAGCCCCTGGTGGCCCGGGCTCGCAACCCTGTGACAGCCGTGGCCCTGATCGGAGCTGCCGTGAGCGGGATGCTCAGCCTGGGGCTGATCCTGCGTGCGATGGTGATCATCCAACCGGTCGCATAGCGATGGCACAGGGCCGACGGGTGGAGCGGGTGGCCTCCCTGATCCGCCGTGAGATGAGCGTGTTGCTGCGCGATGGCATCAAAGACGAACGGGTCAGCCAGGGCCTGGTGAGCGTGACCCACGTGGAAGTGGCAGGCGATCTGCAGCACTGCAAAATTTTTGTGAGTGTGTTTGGCTCCGACGCCGATCGGGACCAGACCCTGGCCGGTCTGCAATCAGCTGCGGCCTATGTGAAGGGGGAACTGAGCCGGCGGCTGCAGATGCGCCGCACCCCCGAGGTGCAATTCCTGCTGGATCGCGGCATCGTGCGGGGCAGCTCGGTGCTGGGCCTGCTGCATCAGCTCGAAGGCGACCGCAGCCGCAAGGGGGAACCGGGGCCGGGCAGCGACGGTCCAGACCCACTGGCATGACTGCTGCGGCAGCTGATCAATCCCTGCGTCGTCTGATCGCCAGCCTGGTGGTGGTGCGGGCCAGTGGCCTGCTGGCCGATCACCAGCGGCGCTACCCCCAGTGGGAGCTCCCAAACGGCCAACTGGAGGAGCTGCTGGCGGCCGGCGTGGGGGGGGTGATTCTGCTGGGGGGCAGTGCGGCGGAACTGGCCCTGCGCACCAGGCAGTTGCAGGGGTGGGCAGACCAGCCCCTGCTCCTCTGCGCCGACGTGGAGGAGGGGGTGGGCCAGCGCTTTGAGGGGGCCAGCTGGCTGGTTCCTCCCCTGGCCCTGGGGAGGCTGCACCGCCGTGATCCCGAGCGGGCCATCGCCCTGGCAGAGCGATATGGGCAGTGCTGCGGCCGGGATGCCCGGGCCGTGGGGCTGAACTGGGTGCTGGGGCCGGTGTGCGATGTGAACAACAACCCCGCCAATCCGGTGATCAACGTGCGGGCCTGGGGCGAGGACGCCCCCGCGGCCGGAGCCCTGGCGGCCGCCTTTGTGCGGGGTCTGCATGGGGCTGGGGTGCTGAGCTGCGCCAAGCACTTCCCCGGCCATGGCGACACCAGCAGCGATTCCCATCTGGAGCTACCCCTGCTGGCCCACAGCCGCGAGCGGCTCAAGCAGGTGGAACTGCCACCCTTCCGCCGGGCCATTGCGGCCGGTGTCTCCGCGGTGATGACCGGCCACCTGATCCTGCCGGCCCTGGATCCCCAGCGGCCGGCCACCCTCTCCAGCGCCGTGCTGCGGGGCCTGCTGCGCCAGGAGCTGGGCTTTACGGGCCTGGTGGTGACGGATGCCCTGGTGATGGAGGCAATCGCAGGGCACTACGGCGCCGCTGAAGCGGCCGTGCTGGCCCTGGAAGCCGGCGCCGATCTGGTGCTGATGCCAGCCGATGCCCAGGCCGCCATGGACGCCATCGCCACTGCCGTGGCCAGCGGGCGCCTGCCGCGGGGCCAGCTGGAGGCCAGTGCCGAGCGGCGGCGGGCCGCCCTGGCCCAATGCAGGCCTGGCCAGGCGGATCCCTACCGGGCCGCCGCCCCCGACCTGGCCCTCTCCCGGCAGCTGATCACGGCGACGCTGGAGTGCCAGGGCCAGGGCGGCCTGGGTCACGCTGGCGGCGGTGTGAATCTGATCCGCGTCGACCAGGCCCTGCAGGCCCCCTTCCTGACGCCAACGGCACCGGGCCTCAGCCTGCCGGCAGCGGCCGGATTCCAGCCCCTGCTCCTGGCGGCGGACACGGCACCGCTGTGGAGCGGTGATGCCGCAGCTCCCCTGGCCCTCGAGCGGCTTGGCCCAGGCCCCGTGCTAGTGCAACTGTTCGTTCGGGGCAATCCCTTCCGGGGCCGT
>JAGYNF010000140.1 GCA_018400215.1 Cyanobium sp. M55B138
AGAGTCTCAGGCAGATTCTGAAGTGCTTGGTCTCCCTTGACTACCTTCCTGCATCCACTAGGATGCGTGCTTATAATTTTGGTAATGAATTTGCCATGGCCCTTGCGTTTTCCCCCGAGGCCCACTCCGCATTTTAAGTTTCTAAAGACTATTTTTTATTTCACGTGAATCACTCTGCCTCCTCGGTTATGGATCGGCAATCATCGGATCTTCTTGCCTTTCGCTTTCGCCTTCGCCTGCGGCGTGCACGTCATCAAGCCACGATCGAGCTGGCGAAAGAGCTGGGCTTTTCGATCACATTGGCTGAGCTGAGTGGTAAGCGTGCTCCCGTTTTGCCTTCCGGCGAGAAAGATGCAAGGCTGGGTCTAGTGGATGAAAAATAATCAACTCGTAGCCGCTGATCATTTGTGCCTGTATTGATTTTTTTCCTTTAGAGCGTGTCATCCCAGCTCACCCCTGGCTCACCCCACCGATTTCGGGCCAGGCGCAGGCCGAGCGCCTCAAGTTGGAACTGGGGATCAAGGCAGAGCGGAGGATCGATCACCTGTCGACCCCTCCATGGTGCCAGTTGGCTGTAGATCGCTTCCAGTCGCTCGGTGTGCCGTTCACTGCTCTGAAGGGGCACCGCGGCGGCGGCATTGGCAAGTCGCTCGAGCAACCCGCGGTCGCCCTCTAGCTTCAGCAGGGCCTGGATCACATCGATTGGATTGTTTTCCCTCACCAGCATTCCGGTTTCACCATGGGTGACTCTGTCGTGGTGGGCGCCAATGGCGGTGGCCACCGGCACCACCCCCAGCCGCATCGCCTCCCCCAAGCAGATGTTGTAGGTCTCTGGCCAGGTGGAGAGGAACAGGGCTGTATCCAGGTGCAGCAGGGTGGCGATCAGTTCGGAGCGTTCGTAGCTTCCCTGGCAGGTCACGATCGGGGGCTCCTCGGCTGTCAGGCCAGCGTCTTGCAGGGCTTTGTGCAGTTCGGGCGTAGCTCCGAGGATGTGCAGGTCGATGGGCAGATCGTGGCTTGCCCTGATCACGTGCACCAGCGTGGCGAGGCCTTTGTGGGGCATGGCATTGCCGATCACACCCACCTGGAGGTGACCAGGATGGTGGTTTGATTTTCGCTTTTGCCGTCCGTTGTTGAGCTCGTTCAAGCCCGGTGTGAGCATCTCCACTATCTGGATGCGCTCGGCAATTTCGGGATATACCGCGGCCACGATTGCGGCACTGGTGGTTGTACTGGCCAGGATCGTGTCAGCAGCGGCGATGCTGCGTCGCGTCAGTGCCAGCCTGCGTTGCCGTTCATCACCTTGCATGCCGCTGGCCTGTAGGCAGAGCCGGCAACTGATGGCCGGATTCTCCTGTTCATGGATGCGGCAAAACTGGCCATCCGGTGTGAGCAGCGTGTAGCGATGGCAGACCAGGTGAAAATCATGCAGGGTCACCACCACGCGGCACCCCAGGGCCTTGGCCACGATCGGCAGGCTCAGGGGCAGGCCGATCAGATGATGCACATGCACCAAGCCGATGCCCTGGCTCGTGATCACCTGGGCCAAGGCCTGCTCATAGACCTCATTGCTGCCGGACAGCCGGCTGATTGGTCCCAATTTGATGGTCTCAAGCAGCTGGGCGTGATCCTGCCCGTACTCCAGCAATGCCAACCGAATCGCATCTTTGGGTGCCAGGGCCAGCACCCGCCGGTTGGGTCTGCTTCTTCGCTGCTCCACAGCAATCTCCTGGATGTAGGCCTCCGTGCCGCCATGGCGCCGCAGGCCCAGCCCCACCAGGTTGTGGGCCAGATGCAGGATGGCCGGCTCCCGGCAGGGCAGCTGGATTGCGCTCCGCCGCCCGCTGGGGTGCAGTGCTGCAAACCGCTCCAGCACCACGGCCAGTCGATGGCCATAGGTGTGGTGCGCCATCGTGTGCGCTTGGATATCCTTTGCGCGGCCGATCCGTTCGCTGGGGTTTGCCAGTTGGGCTTGGATCCAGGCGGCAGCTTCCACTTCATCAGCTGCGATGGGAATCCTGCCGCCGTAGGCCGCATCCAGCTCCATGCCGGCCCCGGCCAGCGCAACTTGAAAGCCTCCCGCCAGGGCCGTTTCATACACCCGTGGTGGTGGTGAGCTCCCCGGCACCTGCGCGCTGGCGGATCCGCCAGCGGTGAATTCCCGGCCAATCGTCAGCACCACGCGGGATCGGTTCCAGATGTCGCAGAGATCGTCAATGCTCAGCCGCAGCTGGGGAAGCACGCCGATGCCCGGCAGGTGGGGTTCGGGGATGTGGCGGTTCCAGGGCAGGCAAAGATGCAGGCGCAACGCTGCTGGTAGGTGCTGGAGCAGTCGCTGGAGACTGCGCACCCGATTCGGCCAGGCCGTGCCAACGAAGGTGAGGTCGTAGTGGTAGTCGCTGTCGTTGGTCCGCAGGGGCCGATGGTGCACAGAGGGTTCAGCCGCCAGGGGCAGGAACGTGGTGCGCGGACTCGACCCTTCGCAGCGCTGCTCGTTGCTGAACACATGCTGGAAGGCGGGCTCGGCCCGTTCCAGCAGGCGCCGTTCGTAGGGGTCTTCGGTGGTCCAGAGAATGCGCGGGATGGAGGTCTCCATCAGGGCCGTGATCAGATGGCGGTCGGCTCCAGCCCCGCCGATGGCCAGCAGGCCATCCCAGGCCCCGGAAGCCGCCAGCCCCACCACGGAGCCGTGGTCGCATAGCCGCACATGGCTGTCGCCCAGCAGCCCCTTGGCTGCGGTGGCGATGGCCTGGGGCAGGTAGCCGTTGGCCGATCGCATTTCGGTGTCATAGATCAGCAGCCTCATGCCGAGGCCCCGCCGCTGTGCAGGGCGGCCAGCAGATCGTGACAGCGGTGCCGATAGAGATGGCGGCTTCGGGTGTGCCGTGCGGCGGCGGCCCCAAGCTGGCGGTGCCAGGCTGGCTCGCGCCTGGCTCGCTCCAGCAGGGCCCCCACTTCTTCCACGCTGCCGGCAGGGATCACCCCCTGCTCCGGGGTGTAGTACCGACCGATCTTGGGGCTCTGGCCAAGGTAGAGCTGCGCGGCTCCGACCAGGGCTGCTTCAAAGGTGCGGGGCCCAGGCATGGAGGCGGAAATTTGATGGCGCCGGTTGGCGATGGCCAACTCCCGGCCGAGATTCAAGACAAACAGGCAGCGTTTGTAGAGCTGCCGCAGCCCGGCGGGGCCCAGCCGGGCATTCACACACCCGTCCAAATCGTCCGGCCAACCCTCCCCCCAGCAAGCCAGGCTGAAGCCAGCGGCCCTGAGCTGCCGCAGCGTGGCAACCCGCTGGGGGAAAGCGACGCCGCAGAAGGCCAGATCCACCTCCAGATCCACCTCCAGTCGATCCCCTGCTGGGTGCAATGGCCGATCATCCAGCGGTGAGGCAGCCAGGGCCAGGGCCTGACTGCGGCAGCTCTGGGGGTAATAGGGCAGGCAGTTCGGTTCATTTGTGAACACTGCACAGCCCAGATCCTCCAGCCGCCAATGCAGATCGAATTCATAGGGGTCGTCGTGCAGCCAGAAGGCCACGCGGCAATGGTGCTGGCGGGCGCGTTCAACCAGCCAGTGGAGGTTCACCGCCGGATCGGCGATTGATCCGGTGATCAGCAGCAAATCGATCGGTTCCCGCTGGAGCAAGGAGGGTATCTGCTCAACTCCACAGCACCAGCTGGCGAGGCCCAGCTCCTGGAAGCCATGGCTGATCCGTTTCCTCAGGCGGTGGTTGGTGTTGTGGGCATCGGTTGTGCCACTGCTCACCACGATGCGTTTCACAGCACCCTGCTCTGGATCACCCGTAGCCGCTGCAGCAAGTCGCCATAGCGGTGCAGCTGTGCAGCGGCTTGTTGGCTGATTCGCCGCTGCCAGCTGAGCTTGTGTTCAGCCTTGCGAGAGGAGAGGAACTGGCGTTCACATTCCTGCTCCATGTCCAGCAGCTGTTGCCTCAGCAACGCCAGATCAATGTCCGCCTGGCTCCGTTTCACTTGTTGATTCCAGCTCTGCACCAGTTCGCCTGGGTTGCGGCAGTCAACCCGCTCGCTGTAGTGGAGATCGGCCTCAGCCCCGCCTCGCTCCGAGCTGGCGTCGAGTTCCTGGTAGGTGAGGGCCAGTTGCGGATCAGCTGCCAGTAGGGCGGATGCCAGGGCGGCGTCCAGCGCCGGCGGTGACCCCAGCGGGCACGGCCTCGGCAGGGGGGCGTCTGTCTGCCACCCTGCAACGTCGTCAGCGCTGAGGTTGAGCAGCCGCTCCCCATTGATCAGGACCGGTCGATCGGCTCCGTAGGACTCTCGGGTGCAGCCATCCAGCATCTGATAGCTGGCAAGGATGGCGGTGTGGGGAAGCCTGCCGCTGGAGAGGAGTAGGTGGGGTGGAAGGAAGAGGAGCACATCGCAGCTGCGGTGCCCATCCCAGTCGGTTTGCACCGCCTCAGCCCGTTCCAGCAGCTCGTTCAAGCGTGGGGGCATCGGTTGTGGTGAGGCCCAGCGAAACATGGCAAATTGCAAGCCAGGCCAGCCTACGCGCCGCGTTTGAATAGCCTCGCAACAGTCTGTGCGCAGGATGGAATCGCCAGCCCCGCTCGCTCGGCTCCGGCAGGTCCTTGCTGCAGAGAATGTCGCAGCCTCCCTGGCCCTGCTGGCGCAGTTGCGCGAACAGGGCTATCCCCCTGCCCTGTTGCGTCCCGTCCTCAGCAGTTGTCATCCCGGCCTCGATCCTCACTTTTTGGATCTCGATCTGCTGCCACCGTCGATCCTGCTGGCTCTTCGGTTTCCTGAAGTCCTTGGCAACTGCTGCCTCGATCCCCTCCTGCTGGAGCTTGCCCACGGCTGTGATCCGCTG
>JAGYNF010000141.1 GCA_018400215.1 Cyanobium sp. M55B138
GGTAAGTCCCCATTCCCCATCCCAGCCAAGCCGATCCAGGCGGTGGGCGAGCGACCGCTGCAGCGGATGGGCAGCGGCTACGGCGAATTCGACCGGGTGCTGGGCGGTGGGCTGGTGCCCGGCTCGTTGGTGCTGCTGGGTGGCGATCCCGGCATCGGCAAGAGCACCCTGCTGTTGCAGAGCGCCCGGGCCATGGCCGGCCGTGCCTCGGTGCTCTACGTGAGTGCCGAGGAATCGGCCCAGCAGGTGAAGCTGCGCTGGCGGCGGCTGGCCCCGATGGAAGAGGCGGCTGACGCCGATTTCCAGTTGCTGGCTGAGACCGACCTGGAGCTGGTGCTGCAGGAATTGGAGGCCCTGCGGCCGGCGGTGGCGATCATCGACAGCATCCAGGCCCTGCACGACGCCGAGCTCACCAGTGCGCCCGGATCGGTGGCCCAGGTGCGGGAGTGCGCCGCCGCCCTGGCCCGGATCGCCAAGCGCCAGGACACGGCCCTGTTGCTGGTGGGCCACGTGACCAAGGAGGGCGCACTGGCGGGGCCCAAGGTGCTGGAGCACCTGGTGGACGCCGTGCTCACCTTCGAGGGCGACCGCTTCGCCAGCCACCGGCTGCTGCGGGCGGTGAAGAACCGCTTCGGGGCCACCCACGAGCTGGGTGTGTTTGAGATGCGCGATCGGGGTCTGGCGGAGGTGACCAACCCCAGTGAGTTGTTCCTGGGCGGCGATGAACCCAGCAGTGGCACCGCCACGATCGTGGCCTGTGAGGGCACCAGGCCCCTGGTGGTGGAGCTGCAGGCCCTGGTGAGCACCACCAGCTACGCCAGCCCGCGCCGCAGCGCCACCGGCATCGCCGTGAACCGCCTGCACCAGATCCTGGCGGTGCTGGAAAAACACCTGGGCCTGCCCCTGTCGCGCTTCGACTGCTACCTGGCGGTGGCGGGCGGCCTGGAGGTGGAAGAGCCGGCGGCGGATCTGGGGGTGGCCACGGCGGTGGTGGCCAGCACCCGGGATCTCACCCTGCCTGCGGGCACGGTGCTGATCGGTGAGCTGGGCCTGGGGGGCCAGTTGCGGGCCGTGGGGCAGTTGGAATTGCGCCTGCAGGAGGCGGCCCGGCTGGGCTTCACCCGGGCGGTGGTGCCGAGGGGCTCCGGCTTGGCCAGGGCCGCGGCGGGGCTGGGCCTTGAACTGCTCGAAGCCGCCACCATCGCTGCGGCGTTGGTGGCGGCGCTGGGGGTGAATCCGGCGGATGATCGGGCCTGAAGCGCCCGACCCGGCGGCTCAGAAATACACGTCCACGTTGCCGCGGCCGCTGGTTTTGAGCCAGTTCTGGGCCTCGATGTAGTTGTTCGGGGCCAGCCGGATGGCCTTGCTCCAGAAGTCAGCCGCCTGGTCGTACTGGCGGTCGGCCTCGTCGGCATCGCCCTGTTCCTCGGCCAGTGAGCCGAGGTGGTGGTGGATCACGGCAACGTTGTTGAGCGCCTGGGGCATCTTGTTGTTGAGCTCCAGGGCCTGGCCGTAGTAGTTGAGGGCCCGCTCGTGTTCGCCGTTGCTGGCAAACACCAGGGCCATGTTGTAAAAAATAAAAGCCCTGTCGTTGGGGTCGTCCTCAAGCGTGAGGGCCTCCTGGTAGTTCTCAAGGGCTTCGGCGTACTCACCGTCGGCCTGGGCGCTCATGCCGTCGCGGTAGTAGGCGAAGGCCTCCTTGGCGCGTCGGTTGGTGGGCAGCACCTTCAGGATCAGGTCGGCCATCACCGTGAAGCTCTTGTCGATGAAGTTGTCGTTGCGCTGGGAGCGGGGCACGGCGGCTGACGCGATCACGGCCATCCTGGCTGATCTGCCTACCGTGGGCGGCACGACCGGCTGAATGGCCCATGCCTGCCCTGTCTGCTCCGCCCCAGCCCCAGGCAGGACGCGAGTCAGAGTCCCAGCGCCCTGAAGCCCCCCCAGGGCTGGAGCCGCTGCTGATCGACATCGACGGCATGAAATGCGCCAGTTGTGTGCGGGCGGTCGAGCAGCGCCTGATGGACCAGCCCGGCGTGCGCCAGGCCAGTGTGAATTTGCTCACCCGCACCGCCTGGGTTGAGCTGGAGTTGGCGTCAACCCGGGCGGATCAGGCCGGGGCCCAGCCCGGTGCTGCCCTGCTGCAAGCCTTGGCGGGCTTGGGCTTCGCGGCCCGCCTGCGCGATGGCGACGACGGGGAGCCGTTCAGCCCTCGCCAGCAACGGCAACAGCGCAGCTGGTGGCAGCAGTGGCGCCAGCTGATGGTGGCCTTGCTGCTGCTGCTGGTGTCGGGCCTGGGCCATGTCGGCCTGGTTGCGCCCACCCTGTGGACCGGGCCCGCAGGCCTGGTGCTCACGGCGGAGTGGTTCCATGCCCTGGTGGCGACCGCGGCCCTGCTCGGGCCCGGACGCGGCATCTTGATCCACGGCGTTCGCTCTGCCCTGGCCGGGATGCCCAGCATGGACACCCTGGTGGGCCTGGGGGTGAGCAGCGCCTATGGAGCCAGTGTGGTGGGTCTGCTTTGGCCCGCCAGCGGCTGGCCCTGCTTTTTCAACGAGCCGGTGATGCTGCTCGGCTTTGTGCTGCTGGGGCGATTCCTGGAGGAGCGGGCCCGGTTCCGCACGGGCCGGGCCCTGGAGCAGCTGGCCGAGTTGCAGCCCGACACGGCCCTGTTGCTGTTTGCAGGCGGCCCTCCCCGCCCGGTGCGGGTGGGGGGGCTACGCCCCGGCGACCGGGTGCAGCTGCTGCCCGGTGACCGCGTGCCGGTGGATGCCCTGGTGCTGGAGGGGGCCTCGGCGGTGGATGTGTCGGCCCTCACCGGTGAGCCCCTGCCGCTGCAGGCGGTCGCCGGCAGCGAGCTGGCCGCTGGCAGCCTCAACCTCGAAGCCCCCCTGGTGCTGGAGGTGCAGCGCAGTGGCGCCGAGAGCGCCGTGGCCCGGATCATTCAAATGGTGGAGCAGGCCCAGTCGCGCAAGGCGCCGATCCAGGGCCTCACCGATCGGGTGGCCGGTCGGTTCACCCTGGTGGTGCTGGGCTTGGCCATGGCCACCTTCCTGTTCTGGTGGTTGCTGGGCACCTCCCTCTGGCCCCACGTGCTCCATCTCGATCACCACGACGTTGGCCATGCTGGCCACGGCGTGTTTGGGGTCTCGGCCGAAACCCCCTTCAGCCTGGCGCTGCAGCTCGCCATCGCCGTGCTGGTGGTGGCCTGTCCCTGCGCCCTGGGCCTGGCCACCCCCACGGTGATCACGGTGAGTTCCGGATTGGCGGCGCGCTCTGGCCTGCTGTTTCGGGGTGGCGATGCGATTGAGATGGCCTCCCGTCTGCAGACGGTGTTGTTCGACAAAACCGGCACCCTCACCAGGGGCCGGCCCCTGGTGAGGGCCCTTGAGCCCGCGGGCGGGGTGTCCGTTGATCAGCTGCTCCAGGTGGCCGCCAGCCTGGAATCCAGCACGCGCCATCCCTTTGCCCACGCGCTGCTGCAGGAGGCCAGCGCCCGCCAGTTGGAGCTGCTCACAACCAGCGACTGTTCCACCGTGGCCGGTGCCGGGGTGGTTGGCCTGGTGGCCGGCCAGCCCAGCCGGGTGGGCCGACTCAACTGGGTTGCAGCCGCCCCGGGGGGCGACTGGGAGGCCCGCCAGCAGGCGTTGGAGGCCGGTGGTGCCTCGGTGCTGGCGGTGGCCACGGGGGAGCGCCTGCTGGGCCTGGTGGCCGTGCAGGACACGCCGCGGCCCGATGCGGCTGCGGTCGTCGGCAAGCTGCGTCAGTTGGGTTTCAACCTGGGTCTGCTCAGCGGCGACCGGCGCCAGCCGGTTCAGCAGTTGGGTGCCCTGCTCGCTCTGGAGCCCGCTGAGCTGGCCTGGGACTTGCGGCCTGAGCAGAAGCTCGAGCAGATCGTCGCCCGTCGGGCGGCGGGCCCTGTGGCCATGGTGGGGGATGGCATCAACGATGCCCCCGCCCTGGCGGCGGCAGACCTCGGCATCGCCGTGGGCACCGGCACCCAGATTGCCCAGGACAGCGCCGCGCTGGTGGTGATGGGTGACGGCCTTGAGGGCATCGTGGTGGCCCTGCGGCTGGCCCGCAGAACGATGGCGAAGGTGCGCCAGAATCTGGTGTGGGCTTTTGGCTACAACCTGATCGTGTTGCCGATTGCCGCGGGCCTGTTGTTGCCCGGTTTCGGGCTGCTGCTCACCCCACCGCTGGCGGCGCTGTTGATGGCCCTCAGTTCCATCACGGTTGTGGTCAACGCCCTGCTGCTACGCCATGCCTGAGCCGTTCCACCCGCCCGGTCGCCTCGTGGTGCTGGAGGGGATTGATGGCTGCGGCAAGAGCACCCAGCTGCAGGCCCTCAGCGCCTGGCTGCCGGCCAGTGGGCTGTTGCCGCCCGGGGCATCCCTGGTGCGCACCAGGGAGCCGGGTGGCACCCCCCTGGGGGAGGCGCTGCGCCAGTTGTTGCTGCATCCGCCCCTGGACGCGGCCCCGCTCACCAGGGCGGAGCTGCTGCTCTATGCCGCCGACCGGGCCCAGCATGTGGAGCAGGTGATCCAGCCGGCCCTGGCTGCGGGCCAGTGGGTGCTGAGCGATCGCTTCAGCGGCTCCACGGCGGCCTATCAGGGCCATGGCCGGGGCCTCGACCACCAGCTGATTGCCCAGCTGGAGGCCATCGCCACGGCGGGCCTGCAGCCCGATCTCACCCTCTGGCTGGATCTGCCCCTGGCCGAATCGCTGCGTCGCCGGGGTGGCCGACCCGCCGATCGGATCGAGGCCGGGGGCACGGGGTTTCTGGAGCGGCGCCGAAGTTGGCCGTATGGGTCGGATCCTTCTCTGGCTGG
>JAGYNF010000142.1 GCA_018400215.1 Cyanobium sp. M55B138
CAGCAGCTGCAGGGTCTGTTGGGGCATGGCGGGCGGGTTCTTCATGGTGATGTCATCCCTTGATGGCTCCCTGGGTGAGGCCGGCCACGATCTGGCGCTGGAACAGCAGCAGCAGGGCCAGCAGCGGCACGCTGCCCAGCACGGTGGCGGCGGCAAAGGCGCCGTAGGGCACCGAAAACACCGATGAGCCGGCAATGCGGGCCATCGCTGGCGCCAGGGTGAGCAGCTCGCTGCGGCTCAGCCAGGTGAGGGCGATCGGGAATTCGTTCCAGCTGAACAGGAACACCAGCAGGCCCGTGCTCACCAGGGCAGGAGCCAGCAGCGGCAGCAGAATCCAACGCAGCCGCTGCCGCAGGCTGAACCCCTCCAGCACGGCGCTCTCCTCCAACTCCACGGGCAATTCGGCGAAGGCCGCCTGCAGCAGCAGCACCGCCAGGGGCAGCGACAGGCCGGCATAGGGCAGGCAGAGGGCCAGCAGGTTGTTGCCCAGGCCGAACTGGCGGGCCACCTGCAGCAGGGCCAGAAACAGCAGCACGTAGGGGAAGACCGCCGCGGCCAGCAGGCCGCCGCCCACCAGCAGCCGCAGCAGGCCCCCCCGGCGGCTGAGGGCGTAGGCACAGGGCACCGCCAGCACCAGGGTGAGCAGGGTGCTGAGGCCCCCCACCACCGTGCTGTTGAGCAGGTAGCGCCAGAAGGGGGGATCGCCGCGCAGCACCTCGGCGTAGTTGGCCAGGGTCCAGCCGCTGGTGAGTCCGGCGGTGCCGGCCAGCAGGGCCTCGGGGGTGCGCAGGGAGGTGTACAGCTGCCACAGCATCGGCGCCAGGCTCCAGAGCAGCACCAGGGCCACCAGCACGGCTGGCCCCAGCTTGGTGGGTCTTGTCGGGGTCATGGCTGTCCCCCCGCCACCAGCCCGGAGGATCGGCGCCACAGCAGCAGCAGGCCGGCCCCGGCCAGCAGCAGCCCAAACATGCCCAGCATCACCGTGGCGCTGTAGCCGAAGTCGAGGAAGCGCATGGCGTTGAGGTAGGCATAGAGGGCGAGGCTCTCGGTGCTGCTGGCCGGGCCACCGCCGGTGAGCACGGCGATCAGGTCAAACACCCCCAGGGCCTGGGCCAGCCGGAACAGCAGCACGATGAAGATGTAGGGGCGCAGCAGCGGCAGGGTGATGCGGCGCAGGGCCTGCCAGGGGGTTCCCCCCTCCAGGGCCAAGGCCTCGTAGAGATCGGTGGGGATCATCTGCAGGCCGGCCAGCAGCAGCAGGGCCACAAAGGGGGTGGTCTTCCAGACATCGGCGATCACGGTGGCGATCCAGGCCAGCTGGGGTGAGGAGAGAAAGGGCACGGTCCCCAGGCCCAGCCCCTGCAGCGCGCCGTTGATCGGTCCGTTGGGATCGTTGAAGATCCAGCGCCAGCCCAGGGCCATCACGGTGGTGGGCAGGGCCCAGGGCAGCAGGGTGAGGCTGCGCACCAGGCCGCGGCCACGCCAGCGCTGATGCAGCAGCAGGGCGATCGCCAGGCCCAGCAGCAGTTCCAGCCCCACCGACACCCCGGCAAAGCGCAGGGTCTGGCCGGTGTCCTGCCAGAAGCGGCTGTCGCCCAGCAGCCGCTGCCAGTTGGCCAGCCCCACCGGCACCGGTTCCAGGCCGGTGTCCACCGAGAGGGCCTGCAGGCTCAGCCAGCCGTAGTAGAGGATCGGCCACACGAACACCGCCAGCAGCAGTAGCAGGGCTGGCGCCATCAACAGCAGGGCGGTCATGGCGCCTGGCTCGCCTGGAGCAGGGCGCTGGCCGCCCCGGCCCGCTCCATGGCCAGCTCCGCCGGCAGGTTGCCGGCGATCACGGCGCTGAGCTGGCGCTGCAACAGGTCGCTCAGCTGGGCGTAGGCAGGGGTGATCGGCCGCAGCACCGACTGCTCCAGGGCCTGGCGCAGCACCGGTAGCAGTGGGCGCTCGGCCACCAGGTCGGGGTCGTCGAACAGGCTGGCGAGGGTGGGGGTGTAGCCGTAGCGCTGCACCAGTTGGCGCTGGCTGGCTTCGCTGGTGAGGGCCCGCAGCACGGCCACCGCCTCGCTGGGATGGGGGCTGCCGGCCAGCACCGAGAGTCCCCAGCTGCCCTGGGTGGCGGCATGGTGGCCGTCGGCGTTGGCCACCATGGTGGTCACACCCACCTTGCCCGCCACGGCGCTGCCGGGCCGCTGCAGTTCCTGCCAGGCGTAGGGCCAGTTGCGCAGGAAGGCGGCCTCGCCCGCCTCGAAGCTCTGCAGGGCCTCGGGTTCGGCAAAGCTGCCCACGGCCGCTGGGGTGACGCCCGTGGTTACCAGCTGGCGCAGCCAGCCGGCGGCCTCGCTGGCCGCCCGGCCGTCGAGGCCCATGCTGCCGTCGCCGCCCCAATGGCCGCCGAAGCCTTCGATCAGCTCCACAAACACGCAGCTGAGGCCCTCATATTGGCGGCCCTGCCACACGTAGCCCCAGCGCACCTGGCCCTGCTCCTGCAGGCGCCGGGAGATGGCCACCAGCTCGTCGGGGCTGCGGGGCGGCGCCTCCATCAGGTCTGTGCGCCAGTAGAGGAGCCCCATGTCGGCCACCAGCGGCAGACGCCACAGCTGGCCATCGATGCGGTTGCCTGCCCTGGCGCCGGCCAGCAGCGGCTCGAGCGCATCGGCGCCCAGCCAGGTGTCGAGGGGCAACAGCCAGCCGGCTCGGGCGTACTTGGCGGTCCAGGTCACGTCCATCAGCAGCAGGTCATAGGGGCTGTCCCCCAGCAGCAGGCTGCTGATGGCCAGGTCTGACACCGACTCGGTCTCGAAGGGGCCGCGGGTCACCTGGATGCGGATCCGGTGCTGCTGGCGGTTGTAGTCCGTCACCAGGGCGGCGGTGGCCTCGGCAAAGGGAGCCGGCATCAGCACCCGCACCACCACGGGTGTCCTGGCCCAGGCCCGCAGGCCGGTGAGTGCCGCCAGCGCCAGCAGCAGGGCCAGGGCCAGCGGAGCAACCCGCCTCAAAGGGCCCGCAGGGCCCCCAGTTGCTCGGCGGCCCAGTGCTGCACGGTGAAGGTTTCCACCGTGGCGGCCATGGCGGCCATGCGCTGGCGCTGCTCCTCGGGCGGCATTTCCAGGGCCGCCAGGATCGCGGCGTCCATGCTTCGGTGGGAATAGGGATTGGTGAGCAGGGCCTGCTCCAGCTCCACCGACACGCCGGTGAACTCCGAGAGCACCAGGGCACCTCCCCGGCCCTGGCGCACGGCGATGTATTCCTTGGCCACCAGGTTGAGGCCATCCCGCAGGGGGGTGATCCAGCACACGTCGGCCTCGCTGAACCAGGCCAGCAGCTCTTCGTAGGGCACCCGTCGGGTGGAGAGCCTGATGGGGGTCCAGTCGATCCGGCCGAAACGGCCATTGATGCGGCCCACGATCTCCTCCACAGAGCGCTGGATGTCCTCGTAGATGCGCATGCCGGTGGCGGCGGCCACACAGGCCAGGAACAGTTCCACCCGGCCATGCCAGTCGGGGTGCTGCTCCAGCAGCCGCTCGTAGGCGAGCAGCATCTCCTCGTTGCCCTTGGTGTAGTCCACCCGCGAAGCGGAGAGGATCAGCTTGCGTTCGCTGTGCTGCTCGGCGATCTGGGCGGCCATGGCGCTGACCTCATCGCTGCTGGCAATCGCGCGCAGGGCCTCTGGGGAGGTGCCCACGGGGGAGGACAACAGGTGCACCTTGCGGCCCTCGTGCTCCAGCCAGGGCACCGCCGTGGGTTCGGCCAGGGCGCAGCCCACCCGGCGGAACCGGCCATCCACCGGGATCGATGCAGCCCCCTTGACCCCGCGCAGGTTGATGGCATTGCTGGCGAAGTTGTTGGCGTAGCGGGGGATGTGGAAGCCCACCAGATCGCAGCTCAGCAGGCTGTCGAGGATCGCGTCGCGCCAGGGCAGGATGCTGAACACGTCGTTGGAGGGGAACGGCGTGTGGTGAAAGAAGGCGATGTGCACATCCGGCCGCAATTCGCGGATGAAGCCGGGGGTGAGCCAGAGGTTGTAGTCGTGAATCCAGATCGTGGCGCCTGGGGCTGCCTCCTCGCAGGCCGCCCGGGCGAAGGAGCGGTTCACCGCCTCGAAGATGGGCCAGTCGGAGTTGTCCACGCTGAACAGCCCGGGAAAGCTGTGCAGGATTGGCCAGAAGGATTCCTTCGAGGTGACGTGATAAAAACTGGAAATCTGCTCGGGCGTCAACGGCAGGCGCCGCAGGGTGAAGACGCTGTCCTGGGCTGAGCGCTGCTCTGAACTCTGGGCTGGCTTCAAAGCATTCGCTTGCTCCTCTTGCTCCGCACTGGCGTCGGCCCGGTGGGGGAGGGGATCGGTCGCCAGGCTCTGGGCATCGATGATGATCCGCTCATCGCTGCTGTTGAGGGCGTCTGCGTCTTCCCGCCAGGAGATCCAGGTGCCCGAGCGCTCGTGGTGAAACAGGTTGCGCAGGGTGGGAATGATCCCGTTGGGGCTCTTTTGATCGATCCAGCGGCGCACGCCCTGTTCATCCACCACCGCGTCATAGGGAGACCGGTGATAGACCAAGACAAAACGACTCGTTCCGGGCTGCACTGGACTGGCCTTGGGCACTGCTGCGCGGTGCTGGGTGGGCAGGGACGTGGAGGCGGGGTTGGTGGTGGTGGCGTTGGCGATAGTGATCGATCCTCGAAACGGAGAATGAAGTCTTGCGAAAAGGCAATGTGGGCAAAAGTATGGGCGAAAAGTATTAGCGTGAAGCTTGCTAATCGTTAGTTGCTGGCGCCGTGGCCTGCACTCTTTCCTTTTTGCCTATCTCTACCTGA
>JAGYNF010000143.1 GCA_018400215.1 Cyanobium sp. M55B138
TCTGACCTGGCTGCAGGGGCTGCAGAGCTGGTTCGCCACCCACCGCCGCGGCCCCGATGCCATGGCCTACGCCCTGGCCCGCCAGCGCAACCCAGCCCCCCCGGCTCCCTGAGCAGCCCTTCCCCGCCGCCCTTTGCCAACCGTTCCGCCATGACCGCCACCCCCGCCGCCCCCCACCTGCGCGAAGACCTGCTCACGCCGCGCTTCTACACCACTGAAATCGAGAAGGCCGCCCGCACCTCGCTCCACCACCAGCGCCCGGCCTTTGAGGCCATGCTCGCCGAGATGCAGGCCGACTACAACCGCGACCACTTCGATCGCCGGGTGCCGCTCGACCGCCTGCGCGACCTGAGCGCCGAGGAGAAGGAGGCCTACGAGAGCTACCTGGTGCGCTCCTGCGTGTCGGAGTTCTCCGGCTTCCTGCTGTTCAAGGAGCTCTCGCGGCGGCTCAAGCAGGCCAGCCGCCCCGAGCTCAGCGAGCTGTTCCAACTGATGGCCCGCGATGAGGCCCGCCACGCCGGCTTCCTCAACCGCGCCCTGGTGGCTGAGGGGATCATGATCGACTTGCCCAGCCTCAGCACCAAGCGGCCGATCACCTGGTTCCCCCTGAGCTGGGTGCTCTATTCGGTGTATCTCTCCGAGAAGATCGGCTACTGGCGCTACATCCTGATCGACAGGCACCTCAAGGCCAACCCGGGCAACAACTTCGCGCCGCTGTTTGATTTCTTCGAGCCCTGGTGCCAGGACGAAAACCGCCACGGCGACATCTTCAACATGCTGATCCGCTGCTGGCCCCAGCTACGGCGGGGCCTCCGCGGCAAGCTGCTCAGCCGCTTCTTTCTCTGGAGTGTGTTCCTCACCCACAGCCTCACGGTGTGTGAGCGGGGCAACTTCTACAAGATCCTCGGCATGGACCCCAATCTGTTCGACGCCGAGGTGATGCGCCAGACCAACCGCACCGCCAGCCGCGCCTTTCCCTGGGTGTTCGACCTGGAGACCAGCGACTTCGTCGACCTGCGCGACCGGATCGTGGCCACCTTCCGCCAGATGAAGCAGGCCGGCGGTCTGCAGAAACTGGGCCTGAAGCTGCGCTTCGCCAGCCTGCTGCTGCGCCAGGTCAGCCAGCCGATGCGCGCCACCGAGGCCGGGGCCCAGGAGGCAACGGCATGAGCGCCACTTCCTGCGACAGCCCTTCCAAAAACAGTCCGGCCTACGACGGCCCCGCCTACCGCCAGGCCTACGGCCGCATCAACGGCATGGTGGTGGTGGGGGAGGGCCTGGCCGACCGCCACTTCCGCCGGCTGGCCGACATGCTCCCCCACGACCGCGAGGAGCTGCTGCGCCTTGGCGCCATGGAGGCCCGCCACGCCCGCGACTTCGTGGGCTGCGCCCGCAACCTTGGCGTGAAGGCCGACGCCGGTCTGGCGCAGCGGCTGCTCTCCCCCCTGCAGCAGCAGTTCCAGCAGGCCGAAGCCCAGGGCGATCTGGTGGGCTGCCTGGTGATCCAGTGCCTGATCATCGAGTGCTTCGCCGTGGCGGCCTACCGGCTCTACCTGCCCGTGGCCGACCCCTATGCCGCGCCGATCACGGCCGCGGTGATGGCCGACGAACAGGAACACCTCAACTACGGCGAGCAGTGGCTGCGGCCCCGCTTCGCCGCCGTGGCCGACCAGGTGGAGGCCTGCGCCCGGCGGGCCGTGCCCGTGGCCCTGGGAATGCTGCAGGAGCTGGGCAGCGACCTGGCCACCATCGGCATCGACCCCACGGAACTGGTGGCCGAATTCGTGGTGCTGTTCCAGGAGTCGCTGCAGGCCATCGGCACCGACGCAGGGGCGGCCCGCCAGCTGGTGAACCGGCTTGCCGCCCGGGCCCTGGCCTAGGTGAGGGCAGCCAGGCCGGCACGCGGCGGCAGATCCCCGGCTTCGGCCTCCAGCCAATCCGTGGGGATGGCCGCCACACTGGTGCGCCCGCCGAAGCGCAGCTGCAACCAGGTGAGCACGGCGGCACTGGTGGTGACCACCGCCTCCTCAGCCTGGCCCTGGCCCAGGCCGAGCGCTGCCACCTGATCGGGCTGGAGATACCAGATCGGACCGGTGCCGTCGTGGCGATCGCGGCGCTCAGCGATCAGCTCCCGCAGCTGGCCATCGGCGCTGAGCTGGCTGAGGGGAGCCAGGAGCACGGGCAGGGGAGCAGGAAACGGGAAGGCCATTGCAGGGATGCGACGAATTCGCAATCTTGAAAGTACGTTCAAACATTAGCGTTATATCGTTAGGGCTCGAAACCGTTTCCACGCAAACCTCCCGATCTGCCATGGGCACCACACCTCCCGCTTCGATCTCCGACCACGCCAGCAGCCACGACGCCCAGCTGCGCCGCGGCTTTGGGCCTCGGGTGCGCAAGCTGCACGCCCGCATCGGCAAGGCCCATCACCAGGCCGAAGGCATGGGCTTCTCCAGGGCGCTGCTGGCGGGAGAGGCCACACCGCTGCAGCTGGCCGCCCTGATGCGGGCCCTGGCGCCGGCCTATCGCCTGCTGGAACAGGAGGGTCCAGCGGCGGCCCAAGGCCTGGGCGAACACAGCATTCCCTGGCATGCCCTGGCCCGCAGCACGGCCCTGGCCCACGACCTGGCCAAGCTCGCTGCGCTGCCCGCCACACCCACCTCGCCAGCGGCCCAGGCCTGGCTCGTGCAGCTGCAGCAGCTGGTCGCCACCGCCCCCCACCGGCTGCTGGCCCACGCGTACGTGCGCTTTGGCGGCGACCTCTCCGGCGGGCAGCAACTGGCGGAGCAGGCCCAGCTGATCCTGGCGCGGGCAGGACTGCCCAGCCTGAGCTTCTGGGTGTTTGAGCAACCCCTGGCCGAACTCAAGGCCGGCCTGCACGACGGCCTTGAGGAGCTGCAGCTGAGCAGCCAGCAGGAGGAGGAGCTGCTGGAGGAGGCCGAGGTGGCCTTCCACGCCACCCAGCGGCTGCTGGCCGAACTGGCCGAGATCGGCTGAACGACCAGCCCCGGAGCCATCCCCACCAAACCCACCCAGCTGCCATCCCCGACCGCCGCCCCACCATGACCACCACCGGCCTCAGCCCCCACGCCCTGCTGCTCAAGTACGACCAGCCCGTACCCCGCTACACCAGCTACCCCACCGCCGCCGCCTTCAGTGATGCGGTGGGCGCGGAGCAGCTGGGCCGGCAACTGGGCGAGGCCAGCGACGCCCCCCTCTCGCTCTACGTGCACGTGCCCTTCTGCCGCCATGCCTGCTGGTATTGCGGCTGCAACCGGGTCACCACCCAGCTGGGTTCCAAGGTGGTGGCGCCCTACCTGGCCACCCTGGCCCGGGAACTGGAGCTGGTGAGCGCCGCCCTGCCGGCGCGGCGGCGCCTGGCCCAGCTGCACTGGGGCGGCGGCACCCCCAACTACCTCAACGCCGCAGAGCAGCGCCAGCTCTGGGAGCTGATCGCCCAGCACTTCGATCTGGAGCCCAACCTGGAGGCCTCAATCGAGGTGAACCCGGAATTCCTCAGCCGTGACCAGGCCCTAGAACTGCGGCGGCTGGGCTTCAATCGCATCAGCTTCGGCATTCAGGACGCCAACCCCGAGGTGCAGCGGGCCGTGAACCGGGTGGTGCCGGCCCAGCAGCTGCGCCACGCCATGGAATGGCTGCGCGAGGCCGCCTTCGACAGCGTGAATGTGGACCTGATCTGCGGCCTGCCGCTGCAGACCCCCGCGCGCTTCAACGCCACCCTGGAGCTGGTGCGGGAGTTGCACCCCGATCGCATCTCCCTGTTTTCCTTCGCCTACCTGCCCGAGCAGCTGCCGCTGCAGCGCCAGATCGCCGCCGCCGACCTGCCCAGCCAGGAGGAGCGGATCGCCATGCTCGAAAACGCCAACCGGCTGCTCAGCGCCCACGGCTACGAGGCCATCGGCATGGACCACTACGCCCTGGCCGGCGACAGCCTGGCGCTGGCGGCGCGGCAAGGGCGGCTGCACCGCAACTTCCAGGGCTACACCACTGGCGGTGAGCTGGATCTGCTGGGCATCGGCCCCACGGCGATCAGCCAGTTCACCCAGCTGTTCTCCCAGAACCAGCGCGACCTCCGCGCCTGGCGGGAGGCGATCGAAGCGGGCCTGCTGCCGGTGGAGCGGGGCCTGGAGGTGCGCGATGCAGAGGTGCTGGAGCGCCGCCACCTGATCAGGGAGGTGATGTGCCACTTCCAGGTGGAGCTCGACCTCAATCGCTACGCCAGGGAATGGGCCGACCTGCAGGCCCTGGCCGCCGATGGTCTGGTGGAGCTGCACCGCCGGGGGGAGCGGGGACTGCTGCGGGTCACCAGCGAGGGGCGTTGGCTGATCCGCACGATCGCCGCCGTGTTCGATCCCCAGCAGCGCAAGCAGGCCCGGGGCTCCCGGCTGGTGTAGCCCCCCCCATTTCGGCAGGGAGCCTATTTCGGCAGGGGGCAATTGCGATAGTCGCGGTCCCCAGCCAATTGGTCTTTCGCCTTCCGGATGGAGACGCGGGGCACATCGGGATCAGTTTTAAACAATTCCTTGAGCCAGTCATCGGCATCGCTGCGCGTCAGCAAGCCGATCTTGTAGAGCTCACAGACGGTGATGCCGGACCCCAGCAAAAATCCAAACCAGTAGGACTGGTTGTCGAGATCGCTGGCCAAGGCCCGCGGCGCCGTGAGCGTGAGGGCCAGCGCAAGCAGAGCGGGGCGAAGCAGAGCCATTTGCAGGGGGCAGGGAATGGGCAGAAAAAAAGCCC
>JAGYNF010000144.1 GCA_018400215.1 Cyanobium sp. M55B138
GGGACCGGTGGCCTTTGGTTCGACCAAGGCAAGGAAACCCTGGCATATGAGCTGTGGTACAAGTTCCAGGTCACCGACAACATCAGTGTGACTCCCGCCTTCTTCTGGATAGAGAACTCTGGGGTTGGCGATACCTTGGGCGGTCTGGTGAAGACCACCTTCAAGTTCTGATTTCCAGAACGGTACCTGGGCTGGTCTCCTCACTCACCACCAGCCCTTCGTCCTCCTCTTCTCACATCTCATCTCCTCGTTCAACCCCGGCCTCGGCTGGGGTTTTTTCTTGGCCGGCCCATTCCTAGGCTGGCGAGGCCAGGTTGATTGAGGGGGTGGCGCAGGTTTGGTTCAGGATCCCTATGGCGTGCTCGGTGTGTCGCCGGCGGCCAGCGCGGCTGAGATCAAGGCGGCCTACCGCGCCCTGGTCAAGCGCCACCACCCCGATGCAGGAGGCGATGACCGCTACATCCTTGAGCTCAACGCCGCCTGGAACCTGCTGCGTGATGGCCAGCGCCGCCGCCCCCGGGCGGCGAGCCCGGCAGCACCGAAGCCGAAGGCCACGGCCACGGCCACCGAACAGGCGCTGCTCGACTGGCTGCAGCAGGTGTTTGCGCCGATTGATCGCCTGCTTGGCCAGGTGATCAATCCCTTCCCCGCCCAGTTCAGGGCCCTCTCAGCCGATCCCTACGACGACGCCTTGATGGAGGCGTTCTGCACCTTTCTGGAGGCCAGTCAGGCCCGCCTTGCCAAGGTGGAAGGGCTCTATCGCTCCCTTGCCTGCCCAGCGGGGGTGGAACCCTTCAGCCTTGATCTCTACCACTGCCTCAGCCTGGTGAACGACGCCCTTGTTGAGCTGGAGCGCTACACCCTGGGCTATGTGGATTCCTATCTGCGCGATGGCCGGGAACTGTTGCGCCAGGCCAAGGCCCGGCGTACGCAGCTGCAAGCCGATTGCCGCCAGCTGCGCAGTTGATCAGCCGGGATAGGCCTCCAGTTGATCGAGGCGCAGCCACACGTCCGGCACTGGTCGGCGCCAGCGCAGCTGGGCGTAGTCGCCCTTCAGCAGGAGCACCTCGCCCGGCCCCTCAAAGAGGTAGCCGGGGGCATCGGCGTCGCTGGCGCCGGCCTCGAGGCTGCCCTGGTAGCTCTGCCGGTTCACCCGCACCAGGCTGCCTTTCTTCAGGGCCACTGGGGCGGCAGCGGCGCTGCTGGCTGGGCTGGCGGCGGGGGTGGCGGTTGGGGGGCTGGCGTCGGGAGCCATGGTGCAATCTGGAGCTGGCTCCAGGCTAGGCCCACCATGGCCGGCCTAGCCTCCTGCCGTTGCGGAGGCTGCCGGCATGCGACTGCTGCTCTTGGGCTGTTCAGGATTTGTGGGTCGTGAGCTGGTGCCCTACCTGCTGGAGCTGGGCCATGAACTCACCCTGGTGAGCCGCCAGGCCCGGCCCTTCCCCGCCCTGGTCGGTGAGCGGTTGAGCACCCTGCAGCTCGATCCGGCCCAGCAGGCCAGTTGGCAGCACGAGGGGCTGGTTCAGGCCCTGGCGGCCGCCGAGGGGGTGGTGAATCTCGCTGGCGAGCCGATTGCAGAAAAGCGCTGGACGGATGCCCACCGCCAGCTGTTGCTCGACAGCCGCGTCGCCACCACCACCCATCTGGTGGAGGCGATGGCTGGCCTGGCCCAGCCCCCCCAGGTGCTGGTGAACGCTTCGGCGGTGGGCTACTACGGCACCAGCAGCACGGCCCGCTGCTCGGAGACCAGCCCGGCGGGCCAGGATGTGTTGGCGGAGATCTGTCAGCGCTGGGAGGCCGCTGCGGCCGGCCGCCCGGAGGGGTGCCGGCTGGTGACCCTGCGCATCGGCATCGTGCTCGGCCCCGATGGCGGTGCCCTCGGCAAGATGCTGCCGGTGTTTCGTATGGGCTTTGGGGGGCCGGTGGGGAGCGGCCGGCAGTGGATGAGCTGGATCCATCGCCACGACCTCTGTCGCCTGATCGCATCAGCTCTCGAGGAGAGTGCTTTTGAAGGCACCTACAACGCCGTGGCGCCCGAACCGATCACGATGGGGGCCTTTGCGGCGACCTTGGGGCGCGTGCTGGGCCGACCCAGCCTGCTGCCCGTGCCGGCCCCCGTGCTCCAACTGTTGTTGGGTGACGGGGCCC
Source organism: Cyanobium sp. M55B138 (assembly GCA_018400215.1). Taxonomy (GTDB): domain Bacteria; phylum Cyanobacteriota; class Cyanobacteriia; order PCC-6307; family Cyanobiaceae; genus NIES-981. The sequence continues at coordinate 2,149 of JAGYNF010000144.1, forward strand.
AGGTGGTGTTGGAGGGCCAACAGGTGCTGCCGACCCGCCTGCTGGCCCAGGGCTTTGCGTTTCAGTATGCCGAGCTCAGCGCTGCCCTCGCCGCCGCCACCAGCCCAGCGCCCCGCTGATCAGGGCAGCCGCCATCAGCAGGCCGATGGCGGGGGTGAACAGGGGCTCCCACAGCCGTTGAAACAGCTCCAGCGGCGCTTCGATCGTCTGGCTGTGGCAGATCACGGCCACCGCAAACCAGAGGGCCCCAGCGATCACCACAAACACATCCACCACCAGCAGTAGGTCGAGGCTGGCCTTGAGGCGTTGCAGCAGCGGTGGGGTCTGGACGTCAGCCATGCAGCCAGGCCTGGATCTTGTCCATGGCCGTCCAACCGGGACGCCGGGCCCGGCCATCCTCCATCGACCCCTGCAGCTCACTGGCCAGTTCTGGGGCCATCACCATCACCCGCTGCACCAATTCGATGTGTTCACGCACCCCCTTGGCGCCGGTTTCCAGCATGGCCAGGCTGAGGTTGATGCGGGCTTGGGGGTCCTGGGGATTCAGCTTCACGGCGGTGCGGGCCGAGCGCAGGGCCTCCAGCGGCCGACCATCGAGCAATTGCAGCCAGGCCAGGCAGGTCCACCCCGCCGACTGGCCCGGGCTCTGCTGGGTGATGGCTTCAAACGCGGGAATCAGCTCAGCGGCAGCAGCACCGCCGTTGTAGCGGCTGATGGCGTCATCAAAGGCGGAGCTGGTCGCTGGGCTGGAGCTTGCCGATGGGCTGGCCGTCATGGCATGCACGTCTGGAATGCTGGTTTCAGATTCCCATGCCGCTTGCCAGCCGCCGCGCTCACACGGCAAACGAGCTGCCGCAACCGCAGGTCTGGGTGGCGTTGGGGTTGCTGAAATTAAAGCCGCCACCGATCAGGGCGCTGGAAAAATCCAGCTGCATTCCGTAGATGTAGAGCAGGCTCTTGGGATCGCACACCACCTCGAAGCTGGGGGCGCCGCTGGGCTCGTAGGTGTAGCGCTCATCGTCGGCCTGGATCTCGGTTGCAGTGATGAAATCCATGGTGTAGCTCATGCCACTGCAGCCGCCGGACCGCACCCCCACCCGCAGCAGCTTGGCTTCGCCCTGCCCCTGCATCAGCGCACCCAGCTGCTTCATGGCCGGTTCGGTGATCTGGATCCCCTTGCCGTCGCGGGCCGTGAAGGTGGCTGGCGCCGTGCTGGCGAGGTCGCTGGTCATGGCGGGCTGCAGGCCGAACCAATCCACTGTATGGAGCCTGGGCAGTCGCTGCCGGGTGGGGTCTCTCCATAGAGTCGTGCTCTCTTTGTGAAAGCAGCAGGGTGAAGGTCGCCATCGTGGGTGCGGGACTGGCCGGGTTGGCGGCGGCGGTGGATCTGGTGGATGCCGGCCACCAGGTGGACCTCTACGAGGCCCGGCCCTTTTGGGGCGGCAAGGTGGGCAGCTGGGTGGATGGGGGCGGCAACCACATCGAGATGGGGCTGCACGTGTTCTTCTTCAACTACGCCAACCTGTTCGCCCTGATGCGCAAGGTGGGGGCGTTCGAGAACCTGCTCCCCAAAGACCACACCCATCTGTTTGTGAACAGCGGCGGCGACCTGCGCGAGCTCGATTTCCGCTTCGCCCTCGGCGCCCCCTTCAACGGGCTCAAGGCCTTCTTCACCACCCCCCAGCTCAGCTGGATCGACAAACTGCGCAATGCCCTGGCCCTGGGCACCAGCCCGATCGTGCGCGGCCTGGTGGATTACGAGGGGGCGATGAAGACGATCCGGGCCCTGGATCGGATCAGCTTTCAGCAGTGGTTTGTGGGCCATGGCGGCAGCGAGCAGAGCATCCAGCGGATGTGGAATCCGATCGCCTATGCCCTGGGCTTCATCGACTGCGAGGCGATCTCGGCCCGCTGCATGCTCACCATCTTCATGATGTTTGCGGCCAAAACCGAGGCCTCCAAGCTCAACCTGCTCAAGGGCTCGCCCCATCGCTGGCTCACTGGCCCGATCCTCGACTACATCACCCAGCGCGGCGGCACGCTGCACCTGCGCCACCGGGTCAGCGAGGTGCTGTTCGAGGAGGAGGCTGCCGGCAGCGCCACCCCCGCCGATGGCCATCCCACCACCCGGGTGAGAGGCCTCAGGCTCGGCACGCCCGAGGGTGAGATCACCGTGCAGGCCGACACCTACCTGGCCGCCTGCGATGTGCCCGGCATCCAGCGCATGCTCCCAGCGGCCTGGCGCCGTTGGCCCCAGTTCGACAACATCTACAAGCTCGAGGCCGTGCCTGTGGCCACGGTGCAGCTGCGCTATGACGGCTGGGTCACCGAGCTGGGCGACACCCCAGCTGCTGCGGTTGCCCGCGCCGATGTGAATCGGCCCACCGGCCTCAACAACCTGCTCTACACCGCCGACGCCGACTTCAGCTGCTTCGCCGACCTGGCCCTGGCCAGTCCTGAGGATTACCGCAGGGAGGGCCAGGGCTCGCTGCTGCAGTGCGTGCTCACCCCCGGCG
>JAGYNF010000145.1 GCA_018400215.1 Cyanobium sp. M55B138
CCTGTCACATGGGGTTTCGTTGTGTGGTGCGTCAGAGCTGACGGCGGTCGAGGGCGTCGGCCAAGCGGGTGGCGGCGGAAGCGAGCTGGGCCTGGGGGTCGGGGGCTGCCACGGCTTCTTCGCGCCGGCGCAGGGTTTCGATGGCCCGCACGATCAGGAACACCACGAAGGCGATCACCAGGAAGTTGATCAAGGCCACCAGCACGCTGCCTGCAGGCCAGTTGGCGATATTGTCCACATTGGCGGCCTTGAGGGCCGGCTCCAGCAGATGGCCCATCACCAGGGAAACGAAGGCGTCGACCACCTTGCCGAAGGCGCCAGCCATGACAACGGCGACGGCGAGGTCGACCACATTGCCCTTATTGATGAACTCCTTGAAGTCGGAGAGGAAGGACGATGAACTGCGTGCCATTGGGTGCTAATGAGAGGCTTTGAATAGGGGTTGGGCGGCTAGAAGGGGCCAGCGTTCCTGGATAGATTGTAAACCATGGTCGATCCGTTGCAATCAAAAGAAAAACTTCAAGCCCACTTCAATGCCGTTTTGGCTGCTCTTGAAGCCGCTTTGTGGTGATTTGCTGTTGTCGTATTCGATCCCCATGTAGCGCCAGGAGATGTTGAGGTCGGTGTTGTTGCCCACCGCATAGCCCAGCCCCAGCTGCGCATTGCCCGAGAGATCGCGGTGCCCGCTGAGGCCAAAGCCGCCGATATCGGCCCGGGCGAAGGCCCGCAGCCGTGGTGAGAGAAACACGGTGGCCTGGGTGCCCAGCAGGGGTTGGGCCCAGGTGCGACCAAAGGAGCCCTCCCGCTGGAAGATGGGTTGTCCGTTGCTGCGGATTTCAGCTTTCGTATCCAGCTGGGCGTCGATCACCCGCACGCCCGCATAGGGAATCAGGCTGAACTGGCCGGGCTGCCCCACGGCGGCCTCCGGCTCTCCGAAGCGGTAGCGCACGGCCAGGTCGTAGATCCCCTGGCTGGCCCCCAGCTTGGCGTTGCCCGTCAGCCTTTCGCCGGGGGTGGTGCGGGCACCCTCCTGCGCGAGCCTGGAGTAATAGAGGTCGGTGAGCAGCCCCACCCGACCCCGCTCCACGCTGGCCCGCAATGAGGAAGCCCACTTCAGCCGTGAGAGCACCTCGCCCAGGTCCAGGTCGGCCGTGGTTGTGAACCCGTTGATGGTGGTTCGGGTGTCGAGTTTCAGGGGGGCCAGGCCGTAGAGCTCTACGGTCGCGCGCCAGGGTGTTGCCGAAACTGCGGCGGCGCTGTCGGAGTCGTCCTGCGGCGGGGCAGGTTGGCCCTCCGCCTTGCACGGCAGCTGATCGCCGGCCAGTGACCAAAGGCAAACAACACCAACAACAGCTGCTTGTGTTGTCAAATTGCGAAAAAAGAAGGCATTCACGCAGTTGGTAATCGTCGTGGTCGCGTGAGTCTATGGTACTAATACATGTCAGCCCAGGGCGTAAGAAAAGCCCGCCGGTTGTCCGGCGGGCCCCGTGCTGATGAAGCTCCCAATCACGCCCCTACGCGTTGCCGTAGGCCACTTGGCAGGCCGCATGCAGCAGTTCCGCTTCGCCTGCGCTATTGGGGGTGCTGCCGTTGAGGGTGCCCAGGCGACAGTCGGCACGCATGGTGATGGCCGTCTCTCCCGTGTAGACCTCAAAGCTCACCACGTCGCTGCCCGATGGGGCCACGCTGCCATACATCAGCTCGTAGTTGCTGTTGGGTACCTCGATGTAACTGATGTGGTCATTCACGGCATCATTCACCGCTGCGTTGATCACGGCAGCCGTGGTGAGCGAGGCCACGCCCCAGGCGGCGGCCCGGGGACCCCACCAGCCCCATCGAGGGGTGGACCAGCCGCCATACCAGCCGGTGTTCCAGGGCCTGGCGGGGCCCCAGCCGGGGCGAGCCCAGCCGGGATAGCTGTCCCAGTAGTTGCGGCCACGGTTGTCGACCCGGTCGCGGCGCACCTTGGAGCGGTCATGCACCCGATCGGTGCGGTTCTCGATCCGGGTGGTGCGCACGTCACCGCGCTGGTCGATGCGGTCCTTGCGAACGTCGGTCCGGTTGTCGCGATCCCGATCGCCCTTCTTGGCCAGACTGCCACTGGTGTGGGACTGGCTCGCTTTGGGCCGCTCCAGCGAAGGGCCACTGCTGCTCTTCGATTTGCTGCTCCAGCCGCCGGAGGGTTTGTTGGAGCCACTGCTCAGGCCCGGCCCAGCGCTCTTAAAGCCACTATGGCCGCCACCGCCAATGCGGGCACCACCGCCGCCCCCGCCGATCCGGCTACCGCCACCGCCGCCGCCACCGCCCTTTTTGGCCACGAGGCCGGCCGACTCCCCTGGCTGCAGGTCGGGGCCAGCCGTCAGCGCCAGGGCGGGGCTGATCCAGCTGGGCAGGGCCAGCATGCCGGTGAGCAGCAGGCTGATGTGTTGTGCAGTGCGGTTCATCAGCGCACCTCCTGGCAGCCGTCGTCGTAGCAGGTGAGGTTCACCCTGCCGCCCTCGTCAAAACGCACCTGCACCAGGTCACGGCCGGCGGTGGCATCGGGCCGCACTTCCCGCACGCTGTTGAGGTAATTGGCATTGACGGCGCACAGATCCAGGCCGTTGAAGCAGATCGTGTTGGTGGAAAAGCGGGCGCCGGCGCTGCTGAGGTTGTCCCAGGTTTTGGTGGTGTCATTCCAGATGTTCATGCGCACCGGGCTGTCGCTGATGCGCACCGTTTGCACCGTGGTGCCAATCCTGTGGCGATAGAGGGTGGTTTCACCCTCCTCGATCGCCTCAACCGTGCAGCTCTGGATCTCTCCCCCCTTGAGCCTGCATTGGGTGTCCAGGGTGTAGAGGGTCTTGGCTTCAGCGCGGGCTGCAGCTGGGCTGAGCAGGGCAGCAGTGATGGCTGCGAGGCCCAGGCAGGCCAGGGGAATGCTGGGGATTCGCATCAATGGTCAATCTCCCTGAAGTGGGTGGAGAACATCCTCATGATGGTGACCATGGGGCACTCTTTTGTGCGGTTGTTCACAAACGCGACATGTGTGGAGCGCCTGCAGTTGATCTGACCAGTCATCAACGCCAGTGTTATCAAAAAGCGAATCAATCACGCGCCTTGTCGCAGGGTCTTGTTGCGTCGCCTTGTGTGTTGTGTGCCGCGGTTGTCGGGCGGCGATGGCGTGCCAGGCATGGGCTGGCTGGCCGGGGATTCGGCCTGGGCGGGGTTGCGCAAAGGAGAATCGATTGCAATAAGCTGAAGGGGTTTCGGGCGCCCCTGCCGGCGCTGCCCTGATGGACAAGCCCCTCGGATCCCAGGCTGGTGCAGCCGATGCCCAAGCCCGTCCGCGCCTGCAGGCCGCCAAGAAGAAGGGCTGCAAGCAGCAGAAGTGCTCGAAGTGGAAGGGCGGCAAGTGCCGCTGCGGCCGCGAGTGAGCCCGGCTTGAAGGTGCTGCCGGGGGCGTCAGTTGTGGCGCTCGAGGCTGGGCACCAGCGCCAGGGAGGCCACCAGCCCGAAGACCATGATCAGCAGGGCGGGCCCCATCGCTGCTCCCACCCGCTCGTCGCTGGCGTATTGGAACACCCGCACCGCCAGGGTGTCGAAGTCGAACGGCCGCAGGGCCAGGCTGATCGGCAGTTCCTTCACCACATCCACATACACCAGCAGCCCGCCCACCAGCAGGGGGCCGCGCAGCAGGGGGAGGTGCACGCGGCGCAGCACCCCCAGCCAGGAGTAGCCCAGGCTGGTGGCGCTCTCATCCATGCTCGGGGGGATCCGCTCCAGGGCCGCATCCAGCCCCTGCTTGCTCACGGTGAGGAAGCGGTCGCCATAGCCCCACACCAGCAGCAGCAGGGGACTGATCCCCAGCGGTCCGCCAAACACGATCAGCCCCAGGGCCAGCACGCTGCCGGGGATGGCATAGCCCAGGCCGGCCAGCCAACTCAGCTGCTGCACCAGCACGCCCGGCCGCCAGCGCACGCAGATGGCCAGCAGCAGGGCGGCAGCGGTGGTGATCAGGGTGGCACCCAGGGCCAGGGCCAGGCTGCGGCCCGCGAGCGCGGCTAACCCAGCCAGCGGCTCAGCGCGCAGGTTCGGCCAGCCCTGCTGGATCCAGAGGGCTGGGATCGCCACCGCACTGAGGGGCGGCAGCAGGCAGAGCGATTGGGCCAGGGTCGCTCGCCAACCCTGCAACACCCAGCCCCGATCGCGGCGACTAGCTCCCTCCAGGTTCCAGCGTCTGCTGCGCCGCCGCAGCAACCGTTCGGCGGCAATCAGCACCGCCACGATGGCCAGAGCCACCAGTGAGAGCAGGGCAGCGCCCCTGGGATCGCCATCCACCTGCCAGCGGTCGAGGATGCCGGCCGAGAGGCTGGGCACGCCCAGCAGGCGCACCGCCCCGAGCTCGTTCACCACCTCCATGGCGCTGAGGGCCACCCCTGCGCCGATGGCGGGCAGGGCAATCGGCAGACAGACGCGAAAAAACCCCGACCAGGGCCCCACGCCCAGGCTGCGGCTGGCATCCATCAGGCGATGGCCGCTCGCCGAGAAGCTCTCCGTGCTGAGCAGAAACACATAGCTGTAGTTGGCCAGGGTGAGCAGCAGCACGGCCCAGCCCAGGCCGTGGATGCGCAGCCCCTGGTAGCTGGCCCAGTCGATCAGGCTCGCCG
>JAGYNF010000146.1 GCA_018400215.1 Cyanobium sp. M55B138
GAAGGCGAGCAGGGCCCCCGGCGTGATCTGGGCGGCGAAGCCCAGGGCCAGGAAGGCATCCACGCTGGAGCACACTGAGAGCACCAGGCTCAGGGCCACAACGGCAAAGGCCAGGGAGGTGGAATACACAATATTGAGCAGGGCGTCGGTGGGCAGCCGACTGCGTTCCACCAGTTGATTCACCAGCAGGGCAAACAGCACCGCAAAGGGGATCAACACCAGGGTGGGATTGAGGTTGAGCAGGATGCCGATGCTCACGCCCAACAGGGCCGAATGGCCGAGGGCATCGCTGAAGAACGACAGCTGGCGCAGCACCGCAAAGCTGCCCAGCAGCCCCCCGAGGCAACCGGTGAGCAGCCCCCCCACCAGGGCGCGCTGCATGAAGGGCTGCGCCAGGGCCGCCTGCAGGGCGTCAAGACCACTCATCGCGGGGTGGGCTGGTGGTGGTGGTGATAGGGCACGAAGCCGGGGCCATAGAGCTCGGCCAGGCGCTGGGGGCTGAGGGCATGGTCGGGGCTGCCGCTGCAGCGCAACTGGCGGTTGAGGCAGAGCACCTGGTCGCAGCTGCGCCGCACCATGTCCAGGTCGTGGGAGACCTGCAGCACGGTCCAACCCTCCTGGCGGCGCAGCTCCAGCAGCAGTTGCTGGAACTGCTCGCTGGCGGGGGCATCCAGGCCCGCCTGGGCCTCATCGAGCACCAGCAACCGCCGCGGCCGCACCACACAGAAGGCCAGCTGCACCCGTTTCCACTGGCCGCCGGAGAGCTCGCTGATCAGGCGCTGAGCCAGCGCCAGGCTCTCGGTGCGCTCCAGGGCCCGATCCACCGCCTGCCGCCGCCGGCGCCCCCCCCGCCAGGGCAGGCCGGGACCGGCGGGGTCAAAGCCAAATCCCACAAAATCCCGCACGGTGAGCGGGAAGCGCCCCCGCACCGCCAGGGTCTGGGGCAAGTAGGCCACCTGGCTGCGGATCGCCCGGGGCCATTGGCCCTGGGGGCCCAGGGGCTGGCCCAGCAGGTGCACCACCCCGGCCTGGCGGGGCAACAGCCCCAGCAGGGCCGCCACCAGGGTGCTCTTGCCCGCCCCATTCGGGCCCACCAGGGCGGTGTCGCTCTCGGCCGCCAGGCGAAAGCTCACGTCATCGACGACGGCCACACCATCACGGTGCACCCGCAGACCCTGCACCTCCAGCACAAGCTCAGCCATGGCGCGCCTGCTCAGCCACCAAACGCCCCCACCAGATTGTCCACATTGCGGCGCATCACCTCCCCATAGGTGGCGGGGTCGCGGGCCTGCTCCTCGCTGCCGGTTTCAAGCGGATCAAACACGCTGATGCGGATGCCCAGGTCTTTGGCCAGCGTATTGAACGAACGCGCCCCCTCCTGGGGCTCGGAGAGCAGGGCCTGGAGCTGGCTGGCCTTGACCAGGTCGGCCACCCGGCGCAGATCGGCCGGCGAGGGGTTCAGTTCCGGCACATCCACCAGGTACTCCGCCTTGAGGTTGTAGCGCTCGGCGAAATAGGGGGCGAAGTCGTGGAAGGCCACGAAAGTCTGGCCGGCGTAGGGGCGGAGGCGGTCGGCGATGAAGTCGTTGAGCTGACGCAGCTCGGCCACGGTGGCGGCGGCATTGCGCTGGTAGCCCTCTGCGCAGCTGGGGTCGGCCTGCACCAGGCCATCGCGGATGGTTTCCACCTGCTGCACGGCCCGCAGCGGATCGAGCCAGATGTGGGGGTTCACATCCCCATGGGCGTGGCCATGGGAGTGGGAGTGGGAGTGCGCGTGGTGATGGGCGTCAGGCGATTCCAGGGTGGCCACGCCGGCACTCGAATCGATCACCACCAGATCGGGGTTCTCGGCCGCGCTCACCAGCTTGTCGAGGAACCCCTCCATCTCCAGGCCGTTCTTCACCAGCACGGCGGCCTGACTGAGGGCGGTGACATCACCCGGACGGGCCTGGAAATCGTGGGGCCCGGAATTCGGTGGAATCAGGGCCACCACGGTGGCGCAATCGCCGGCCACGGCCCGGGTGAACAGGGTGATCGGCAGAAAGGTGGTGACCACCTGGAGATCGCCACCGGCGGCGGCCGAGTCCTGGGCGGGGCGGGGAGGGCCACAGGCCACCATCAGGGCCACAACGCCCAAGGCGGCCGTGCGCCGCAGGCTGGACAACAAGCAATGCATGGGAGGACAGGGGCAGGGGCAAGGGCCGGCATCCCGGACCCTGAAATAGCGAGAATGATTCTCAGATCATCCTAGTCGCCCTCAGAACCGAAAGGTCACCCCCGTGCCGATGTGGTGCTGCCAACCGCGACCCCAACCTTCACCACCCTCGCTGCTGTAGATCGGCTTCCAGTGGGCGAATAGCACCGTGCCCGGACTCACCGGCAGGGCAAGTTCCAGTTCACCGCCCCAATCGGTGCGGCTGGAGAGGCCGGAGTAACTGCCGGGCCTGTAAAAACGCGGCCCGCCCGAGAGGGTCACATTCAACTTGTCAATGTTGAAACCCAGGCCCACCCAGGGGTCGGTGTAGTTGCCGATGTAGGTGCCATCCGATTCCCAGCCCGTGCGATTTTCCACGGAGAGGAACACCCCATCAACAATGGTCTCGAGGCCATCGCCCAGGGCGAAATTCACATCACCATCGCCCAGGGCCCACACCACACCAACACCCAGCTCATTCTTGAGGCCCTTGATGTCTTCCCCCTGGTTGCGGGTCACGTAGTAGGGCTTCCACTCCGCCATGAACGAGAGGCGATCGTTCGGGGCGTAGCGCGCCGTCAGCTGACCCCTGATGTCGGCGCGGCGGAAGGGAGCACCACCATGGCCATGGTCGTCGTCGTGATCGTCGTGGTGATCTTGGTGGTGATGATCTCCAGCGTGGTGATCGTCGTCGTGATCATCATGATCGTCGTGGTCATCCGCGTGAACCCGGCCATAGAAGTGTTCGGCCTCCCCCCACACAAAGGCCGGGCCGACCATGGCTTCGATGGCAAAACTGCCCCGATTGGGCAGCCCCCACTCCATCACCACACCAAACAGGCCATCGATGGCGTAGTGGCGGGGGCGATCCTCCAGGTTGTCCTCCAGGCCGGCATGGCCCTCCAGGGTGATCACCGGAGACATCTGAAATTCGCCAGGTGCCAGCTCAGCGCCGCCGGCGGCGCCGTGGGCCCGCACCGGAGCGGGCAAGGCGCAGGCCAGGGCAATCCCAGCTGGGGCCAGCAGGGCAAGGGGCAGAGCCAACGGGGAGGGGCGAAACAAAGGCATGGCTGATGCAGGCAAAACGGGGGTATTGGAGGCTGAGGTGTTGGAGGCTGGGGTGTTTTGGGCGCGCTGGGGACTGATGCAGCGCCCTCGGCTCAGCGGATGGCAGCCCAGCGCTGGGCGAGCTGGTCGGCGGCGGCGGCATCGCAACGCCCGCCCTGGCCATTCACAAAGGTGCAAACGTTGCCCGTGGCGGTCTGCACGGTGGAGCGCCCTGGCGCCAGGCCATCGGCCACCAGGGGGGTGGGATTCACGGGCACCCCGCTGCTGCGGCTCACCCGCCGCAGGGTTTTCGACACCGGCAATGCTTCGGCGAACAGCTGGCGGGTGCCCGATTCCTGGATTGCCTTGGTCATGGCGGCGAGGCTGGCGGGCCGCAGCACCCCGGCCGTGGTGAAGGAATCGAGCAGGGGCAGTTCGCGAATGCCATAGCGGCGGGCCAGGCTGGCGAAGGCGCGGTGCTCCGTCACCAACACGCGGCTGGCCTCCGGCACGGTGCGGATCTGGGCACCGGTCCAGGTGCCGAGCTGATCGAGCACGGCGCGGGCGGCCTGGCTGCGCTGCTTCACGCCGGCGGCGGCCGCGGCGGGCAACACGGCCACCAGACGGCCCTCCACCACGCCCACCATGGCGGCGGCCTGGCTGCTGTTGTGCCACACATGGGGATCGCGGCCCGGGCTCTCCGGCACGGCCTGCTCGCCCACCGCCACCCGGGGGGCGCTGGTGCTGACCCGCTCCAGGGCCGGCGTGAGGCCATAGCCGTTGATCAACACCAGCTGGGCCTCGGCCAGGGCCTGGCGGTCGCGGGGGCGCAGGGCCGCCTGGTGGGGATCAGTGCCGGCGGGGATCAGGCACACCACCCGGGCCTGATCGGCCGCCAGGGTGCGGGTGAGGTCGCAGAGCACGCCATCGGCGGCCACCACCAGGGGGGCCTGGGCGGATGGGCCGGCGGCCTGGGCCGGCAGGGACGCCAGCAGCAGCGCCAGCCCAGCACCCAGGGCGCTGAAGCGGCCAGCGGAGCCCCGTAGAGCGTCGAACAACACAGCCATCGGCCACAGCTATCAAAGACATGCGGATGATAACGATTCTCATTCAGGTCAATGGCAGGCTGGGTGCCGCTTGCCGCGCCGGTCCAACCCATGGATGCCCCCCTGCTCCAGACCCACCAACTCGGCTATGGCTACGGCCACCGCCCCGTGCTGGAGGGCGTGAACCTCGACCTGCCCGCGGGGTCGTGCACCCTGATCCAGGGCGACAACGGCGCCGGCAAATCAACCCTGTTGCAGCTGCTGCAGGGCAAGCT
>JAGYNF010000147.1 GCA_018400215.1 Cyanobium sp. M55B138
CCCGGTTCCGGCTCAGGGGCTCACTGGGGGAGGTGCCACGGGCGGCGCTGGCGGTGGCGGTGGAGCTGGAGGTGCTGCTGGCGGAGGTGCTGCTGGTGCGGGGGCCGCAGTCGGGGCGGCTGGGGCTGGGGCTGGGTCTGCCGAGGGTTGAGGCCGGGGCCGCGACGGCTCGGGGTCACTGCTGCGGGGGAGCGGTGCGGGCTCGATTTCGTCCTCGGGCCGCCAGCTCGGGGCTGGCACGGGCTCGGGTTCCGACTGGCGCTCCTGGGTCGGGGCTGCTGCGGCCGGTTTGGTCTTCTTGTCGCCCTTCCAGCTGGACGTGAGCGCCGGCTTGGCGGGGAAGGGCTGCACCGGCAGGTCTTTGGTGATCTCCCGCATGAAGGTGCTCCAGGCGTAGGTGGCCACCACGCTGGTGGCCTTGCCGCTGCGGTCGTCGTCGTAGCCCAGCCAGATGCCGGTGGTGAGCTGGGGGATCGAGCCGATGAACCACAGGTCGCGGCCCCCCTCCGAGGTGCCGGTCTTGCCAGCCACCGGCCGGTTGCCCAGGCTGGCGCCGCCGCCGGTGCCGCCGCGCACCGCCTGCTCCAGCATCCAGGTCATGGCGTCGGCCACGTCGCTGCTTATGGCCCGTCTGCTGGGTTCCCCATCGGCGCGGCGGCTCCAGAGCAAGTCACCATCCGGGCCGAGGATCTCCTCAAACGGCGTGGGCCGCACGTACACCCCCCGGTTGTTGATGGCCGCATAGGCGGCGGTCATATCCAGCACGGTCTGCTCCTCGGCCCCCAGGGCCAGGGGATAGAACTTGCCGAGCTCGCCTTTGATCCCCAGGCTGCGGGCCGTGGCGATCACCTTGTCAAACCCCAGCTCCTGCAGCAGCGCCACCGCCACCACGTTGGAGGAGGTCTGCACCGCCCGCACCATGGTGGTTGAACCGAGGTAGCGGTTGTTGAAGTTGCGCGGGCAGTAGCCCGCAAAACAACGGGCCGTATCCCGCAGACGGCGCTCCGGCACCATCCCCTCGGCCAGGGCGGTGGCATACACATACATCTTGAAGGTGGAGCCCGGCGAGCGCAGGGCCTGGGTGGAGCGGTTGAACTGGCTGGCGTTGTAATCGCGGCCACCCACCATCGCCCGCACCAGGCCCGTGCCGGTCTCCAACGTCACTAGGGCCCCCTCCATGCCGCCTGTGGCATAGCGGTTCACCGTGGCCTGGGCCTGCTCCTGCCAGGCCAGATTCACGCTGCTGCGCACCGTCAATCCCCCCACCTCCAGCTGCTCCGGGCTGAGCACCCGGGCGAGTTCCTGCTGCACCCAGCTGCTGAAGTAGGGGGCCCGGCTCGCCCAGTATTTGGGCTCGGCGGGCTTGAGGGCGAGGGGGCTGGTGGTGGCCGCATCGGCCTCGGCGGCGCTGATGAAGCCCGCCTCCTGCATGCGGCGCAGCACCACCGTGCGGCGCTGCAGGGCCAGTTCAGGATTCACCAGCGGTGAATACACCGATGGGGCGGGGGGCAGGCCCGCGATCAGGGCGGCTTCGGCCAGGTTGAGCTCGGCTGGGGTTTTGGAGAAATAGATCCAGGCGGCATCCGCCACGCCGTAGGCGCTCGAGCCGAGATACACCAGGTTGAGGTATTCGGTGAGGATCTGGCGCTTGCTCAGCTGACGCTCGAGCTTGCCCGCCAGGGTGGCCTCCTTCAGCTTGCGCAGCAGGGTGCGGTCCTGGCTGAGGAACACCGTGCGGGCCAGCTGTTGGGTGATCGTGCTGGCGCCCTCCTCCACCGAGCCCCGCGAGATGTTGCGCACGGCCGCCCGCACGATGCCGTAGAAATCCACGCCGTCGTGCTGGTAAAAGCGCCGGTCTTCGGCGGCGATGAAGGCCTGCTCCACCAGGGGCGGCAGGGAGTCGACGCTGAGTTTGTCGCGACTCACCGGCCCCAGCTTCTGCACCACCTGGCCATCGGCCGAGAGGATCGTGAGGGTGCCGGGCCGGTTGAAACGGCTGATGCCGCTGGCATCGGGCATCAGCCCATCAAAGCTGCGCACCACGGTGGATTGCACCACCGCCACCCCGCCCCCCAGCACCGCCGCCAGCAGGCCCGTGAGCAGAAGCCGGCGCTTGCTGCCCTGATTCACATCAGGCCACCAGGCTGCTGTGGCCAATGGCCAGGGCGGTAACCAGCATGCCCAACACCAGGAAGGGCTGGGCGCTGGCCTGGTATTTCACATCAAACGCCACCGGATCGCGCAGCAGCCAGATGTCCTGGAAGGTGATCTGGGGAATGATCAACAGCACCAGCAGCACCGCTGCGAAATGCTGGCCGATGGCGATCAGCACCCCCACCATCGCCAGTTGGAAGAGATCAATCATGCCGGCGCTGATCCAGCTGGCCTTTTCAATGCCGAAGGCCACCGGCAGGCTCTGCAGCCCCAGGGCCCGGTCCCCCTCCACGCTCTTGAAGTCGTTCACCACGGCGATGCCCAGTCCCGCCAAGGAGTAGGCCAGGGTGAGCAGGGCGGTGGTCCAGGTGAGCTGGCCGAACAGGGCCTGGCCCGCCCACCAGGGCAGGGCGATGTAGCTGGCGCCGAGGGCGTAGTTGCCCAGCCAACCGTTCTGTTTGAGCTTGAGCGGCGGTGCCGAGTAGATGAAGCTCACAAACGAACCCCCCAGGGCCAGCAGCAGCAGCACCGGCCTGGCATGGCCGGCCCATAGGTCCAGGCCATAGGCCACCCCCAGACCCGCCAGCAGCAGGATCCAGATCTGGGCCTTCACCTGCCCCAGCGGGATCGCACCGGAGGGAATCGGCCGATAGGGCTCATTGATCGCGTCGATCTCGCGGTCGTAGTAGTCGTTGATGGTTTGGGTGTAGCCGGCCAGCAGCGGCCCGCTCATCAGCATGCAGGCGATCGAGGCGCCCACCTCGCTCAGGGTCCAGTGGAAGTTGCCGGATGCCGCCGCGCCACACAACACGCCCCAGATCAGGGGGATCCAGGTGACAGGCTTCATCAGCTGCAGCCGGATCTTCCAGATGTTGCTGCTGCCGGCGGCACCCTTCATGCCCAGCAGCTGGCGGGCAGCCGAGCCGCTGCTGGCTTCGGGATTGGGGCTGTTGGTCAAGGTGGAACGCTGCGTAGAGGGGGGCTCAGGCGATGGAGATTTCGTCGTCGAAGAACCAGGCGGTCTGGCCGCCGGCCAGCTCCACCACCACGCCGATGCCCTTGCCGTCCACGGTGCGGAAACCCTTCACCGTGCCGGAGGCATCGGCCTTGAGGGCCTCCACCAGATTGGCGGGAATGCGGTCCCGCACGCGGGTGATGCGCACCTTGGACCCAACGTCGATCGTGACAGCCTGGGTCATGGGGCGGCGCGACTGAAAAAGTGGCGCAACCCTAACAGCGAGAGCCAGCTTTGCTCCGCTTCCCTTCGCCAACCCGCCCACTGCCATGGTCGCCAAGCGCATCATTCCCTGCCTCGATGTGGCCGATGGCCGCGTGGTGAAGGGGGTGAACTTCGTGGGTCTGCGCGATGCCGGTGATCCGGTGGAGCTGGCCTGCCGCTACAGCGCCTCGGGGGCCGATGAGCTGGTGTTCCTCGACATCGCCGCCAGCCACCAGGGCCGCACCACCCTGGTGCAGCTGGTGCAGCGCACCGCCGAGGCGGTGACCATCCCGTTCACGGTGGGGGGCGGCATCACCAGCGTGGAGGGCATCACCGAACTGTTGCGTGCCGGCGCCGACAAGGTGAGCCTCAATTCCTCGGCGGTGCGCGATCCCGCCCTGGTGAGTCGCGGTGCCGAGCGCTTTGGCTGCCAGTGCATCGTGGTGGCGATCGACGCCCGCGCCCGGGGCCGTTCCGTTGATGAACCCGGCAGTGGCTGGGATGTGTATGTGAAGGGCGGCCGCGAGAACACCGGCCTCGATGCCGTGGCCTGGGCGCGGCAGGTGGTGGAGCTGGGGGCCGGGGAGATCCTGCTCACCTCGATGGATGGCGACGGCACCCAGGCGGGCTACGACCTGGCCCTCACCCGCGCCGTGGCCGACGCGGTGCCGGTGCCGGTGATCGCCTCCGGTGGTGCCGGCTGCATCGACCACATCGCCGCGGCCCTCGCGGGCGGCCCGGCTGGCGGGCACGCCTCGGCCGCCCTGCTGGCCTCCTTGCTGCACGACCGGGTGCTCACCCTGGAGCAGATCAAAACCGAGCTGCTCAGCCGGCAGCTGCCGATACGGCCCCTGGTCTGAGGGCCAGGCCACAGCGGGCTGTTACAGGCAGTTACATTGCTATCACGTAGCTTCATCTGAAGACGCCTCAGGCCCACGACAGTTCGGTACTCCCATCCGATTGGTTCCCATCCTGATTTCATTTCGTTCTGCTTGCTTGCGTCATGGCTCTTGCGTCATGGCTGCTTTCCTCAGTCATGACTCGTTGAAGTGATGGATGGTTCCACTTTTGATCGGTTTTAGTTGATCGGTTTCAGCTCTGGTTGGCCTAATGAATGGTTCTTTGGTTCAATCACCCCAATTCCTATCACGGTTGATCTGAGCGTGTTCGGCATCCGTGCCGAC
>JAGYNF010000148.1 GCA_018400215.1 Cyanobium sp. M55B138
GCGTCCAGCCGGGCCCGGGCCCCCAGGGGCAGGGCGCCGTTGCCGCAGCGGTGGCCCAGGGGCAGGCCCGCCAGCACAGGGATGTCCAGATCCAGGGTGCGCTCCCGCAGCACCTGCTCGAGCCGGTGCTGGGCGGCTTCCTCTGCGGTTTCGCAGTCGCTGAAGGCGCCGAAGGCGATGCCGGCCAGCTGGGCCAGGGCGCCGCTTAGCCGCCAGTGGGTGAGCATGCGATCGATGCGGTAGGGCGCTTCGCCCACGTCCTCCAGCACCAGGATGGCGCCGGCCAGGGCGGGCAGGTGGGCCGTGCCCAGCAGGTGGGTGGCCACGGTGAGGTTGGCCACCAGCAGCGGCCCCTCGGCGACCCCCCCGCGCCAGCCCTCCCCCGCCAGGGCTGCTGGCATCTCGCCGAACAGCAGCTGGCGCAGGCGCTCCTGGCTCCAGGCCGGCTCGGCGGCCAGGGTGGTGAGCAGGGGACCGTGCAGGCCGCCGCCATGGCCCTGGGCCAGCTGGGCCCAGAGCAGGGAGGTCACGTCGCTGAAGCCCAGCAGCCAGCGGGGCGGCAGGGCCAGGGGGTGCTCCAGCAGCCGCGCCGCACCCCAGCCGCCGCGCACGCAGGCGACCAGGGCGGCCCCATCGCCGCCGGCCTCCAGCAGATCGGCGCGGCGCTCCGCATCGCGGCCGGCCAGCTGGCCCCATTGGCGGCCGTGGATGGGCCGCTGCTCTACCGCAAGGCCCCAGCCCCGCAGCACGGCTTGGCCAGCCTCCAGGCGCTCCAGGGCGGCGGGGTCGTCGAGGGCGGAACTGGCGGCGGCGAGGCGCACCCGATCACCGGGCTGGAGGGGCTGGGGCCAGCGCAACCGCCCCTTCATGCCAGCCGCCCCAGTAGCAGCGCCAGCAGCAGCAGGCCCCCCAGTTGCACCTGGCGACCGAAGTGGCGGCCGTAGATCCCGGCCGGCGGCGGGCCGGTCCGCTCCAGGTGTTGCAGCCGCCAGCCCTGGCGCACCATGGCCCAGCCGGCCACCAGGCCCAGCAACCAGCCCACCGGGTGCAGGCCGCGCAGGCCGGCGGCCAGCCCCAGGCAGAGGACCGTGCCGGCATAGCAGAGGGTCACCGCCAAGGGGGCCCGGCTGCCGAGGCTGAGGGCGCTGCTGCGCACGCCGATGCGGCGGTCGTCGTCGCGGTCGGCCATGGCGTACACCGTGTCGAAGCCGAAGGTCCAGAGCACCGTGGCCAACCAGGTGAGCAGCAGGGGCCAGCCGCCGGCCAGATCGCCCGTGGCTGCGGCCCACGGGATCAGCACGGCGAAACCCCAGCACAGGGCCAGCACCAGCTGGGGGTAGCCGAACCAGCGCTTGGCCGAGGGGTAGAGCAGCACCAGGGGCAGGCAGGCCAGGGCCAGCAGCAGGCAGAGGCCCCGCTGGGCCGGGGGGAGCCCCAACAGCACCACCGCCAGGGCGGCCAGCAGGCAGAGCAGCAGCAGCACCAGGGCTTCCGGTACCCCCACCCGGCCACTGGCCAGGGGGCGGCCGCTGGTGCGTTCCACCCGGGGATCGATGCGCCGGTCCCAGAGGTCGTTGGCGATGCAGCCGGCGGCACTCACCGCCAGACCGCCCAGCACAATCCAGCCCACCAAGTCCGCCGGTGGCGGGCTCTGGGGCAGCAGCCCCAGGCTCCAACCGGCGGGGATCAGCAGGATCAGCCGTCCACTGGGCTTGTGCCAGCGCACCAGCTCCAGCCAGGCCGTCCAGCGGGCCCGGCGCGGAGCCCCTGTCGCTGTGCCACCCATGCCCGCATGCCGTTGCTGGGCAGGCTAGGGGGCGCCCGGTGGTGGCAAAGTGGCGCCGCCATGCCCCGAGCCTCTCCATGGCCCAGGCCCCCACGCCCCTGCAGGCCGGTCGGCGGAGGGTGGCTGCGATTGATATCGGCACCAACTCCATCCACCTGCTGATCGCCGAGGTGGATGAACAGCTGCGCAGCTTTTCGGTGCTGCTGGCGGAAAAGGCCACCACCCGCCTGGGGGAGCGCGACCCCGATAGCGGCGACCTCAGCCCTGAGGCGATGGAGCGGGCCTTCCGCACCCTCCGCCACGACTGCCAGCTGGCCGAGAGCTACGGCGTGGAGCAGATCGTCACGGCGGCCACCAGTGCCGTGCGGGAGGCCCCCAACGGCGGCCAGTTCCTCAACACCCTGCAGGAGCAGTTGGCGATCGCGGTGGATCTGGTGAGTGGGCCGGAGGAGGCCCGGCTGATCTATCTGGGTGTGCTCTCCGGCATGGCCTTCGGCGAGCGCCCCCACACCATCCTTGACATCGGTGGCGGCTCCACCGAGTTGGTGCTGGCCGATGGCTCCGATTCCCGGGTGCTCACCAGCACCCGCATCGGTGCGGTGCGGCTGCAGCGGGAGTTCTGCCATCCCGATCCCCTGCCGGCGGAACGCCGTGGCTTCCTGCAGGCCTATATCCAGGGGGCGATGGATCCCGCCGTCGCCGAGCTGAAACGGTCCCTGCTGCCGGGGGAGGTTCCCCAATTGGTGGGCACCAGTGGCACGGCGATGGCCCTGGCTGCCCTGGCGGCGGCGGAGGACCCCACCCCGCCCCTCAAACTCCAGGGCTATCGGCTCAGCCGGGAGCGGATCGACCAGCTGGTGGCCCGGCTGGTCACCATGACGCCGGAGCAGCGCCGTGCCCTGGCCCCGATCAACGAGCGCCGCTCAGAGATCATCGTGCCGGGCGCTTTGATCCTGCAGACCACCATGGCGATGCTGGGCGCCCGCGACCTGGTGGTGTGCGACCGGGCCCTGCGGGAGGGGCTGATCGTGGACTGGATGTTGCGCAACCACCTGCTGGGCGATCGCTTTTCCTTCCAGAGTTCGATTCGCGAGCGCACCGTGCTGCACCTGGCCCGCAGTTTCGGTGTGGACCAGAACCGGGCGGATCGGGTGGCGCACCAGGCCCTCAGCCTCTACGACCAGACCCGAGGCCTGCTCCACGACGACGACGGTGAGGGCCGCCAACTGCTCTGGGCCGCCGCCCAGCTGCACACCTGTGGCAAGAGCATCAACATCTCCGCGTATCACAAGCACAGCTGGTATCTGATTCGCCATGGTGAATTGCTCGGCTACTCCCAGACCGAACATCTGATGGTGGCGGCCATCGGTCGCTACCACCGCCGCAGCCTGCCTAAAAAGCGCCACGAGTCGTGGCAGTTGATCACCGGCCGCGAGCAGCGCCGCTGCGTGGCGTCGATGGCGCTGTTGCTGCGCCTGGCTGCGGCCCTCGACCGCCGGCCGGCGGCGGTGATCGGAACGATTCGGGCCCGGCCACTCCAGGCTGGTGATGCCCGGGTGCTGGAGGTGGAGCTGGTGCCCCAACAGGCCGAGCCGGGCGAGCAGCCTGCGGACCTCAGCCTGGAGCGCTGGAGTCTGCGCTCCTGCGCCGATGTGGTGCTGGAGGCCTCTGGCCTGGAGCTCAGGGTGCTGGAGCCGGGCTGAAGCGCCGCCAGGTCACCGCTTCGATCGGACCGAGCGGTTGGGCTGGGGCTGACCCCTGGGACACCAGCACCAGGTCGGGCCTGCCGGCCAGAACCCGCAAGTCCTGGTCGAGGGGGAAGCGCTGTTCCCCCTCCAGGGTGCCGCGGAAGAGCACGGCACCGGCTTGGTTGCGAACCTCAAGCCAACTGGGTTGGCTGGCCCGCAGCAGCAGGTCGTCCGGCCCCTGCTGCGGCTCCGCTGGCTGGCTGGTGTTGGTTGGCGAGGCTGGTGAGCTGGCCAGGGCCGGCTCAGGGGCAGGGGCCCGGGGTTGGGGGGCCCGGGTCAGGGCGCCGCGCTGCTGGCCCCAGAACAGGGCCGCCGCCAGGGCCAACACGAGCGCGCCGGCCGCCGCCAACGGCCCCACGCCAGGGGCTGGTGCTGATCCGGAGGATTCGGGCGGCGCGGGCTGTGGAGTTCGCGGGGGATTGGGTGGGGGCGTGGGCGGCGGAGTGGTTCGCTTCGAGGGTTGTGTTTGGAAGCTGGGGTTGTCGCGCAGGGCGGTGATTTCCGCGTCGATGTTGAGGCCGAGACTGGCGGCCACTCGGCGGGCCTGGGCCACCACAAACACCGATTCGGGCAGGGCGTGGCGATCGCCCTGTTCGAGGGCCCGCAATTGTTCGGTGCCCATGTGCAGGCGTTCGGCCTGATTCTCCCTGCTGATGCCCTGGGCCTGGCGCGCCTGCTCGAGGCGCTGGCCCAGGCGTTGCAGTTCTGGGATCAGCTCAGCACTCACGGGTAGGCAACACGAAGGGGCGGTTCGCACGACCGCTGTTGCCCGGCATTGTGATGGAATTCGGCTGATTTGGCAGCCCCTGCAGCGCCGTTTCCGAACTGGGACGGCCCATCTCCGCAGGCCCCCAAGTGAGCACGTTCAAATGGGCGATACTGGATTCGAACCAGTGACCCCTTCCGTGTGAAGGAAGTGCGCTACCGCTGTGCTAATCGCCCGTTGCATGCCAGCCACCACCGCGGATTGTTCCTGGTGAGCGTCGGCTTGACACCAGCTTAAA
>JAGYNF010000149.1 GCA_018400215.1 Cyanobium sp. M55B138
CAACCGGTGATGGTGGGCGAACCCTCCGTGGAGGACACCATTGAAATCCTGCGCGGCCTCAAAGACCGCTACGAGGAGCACCACCGCCTCACGATCGCCGACGAGGCCCTGATTGCCGCGGCCACCCTGGGCGACCGCTACATCTCCGATCGCTTCCTCCCCGACAAGGCGATCGACCTGGTCGACGAGGCCGGCAGCCGCGTGCGCCTGATGAATTCCAAACTGCCCCCGGCGGCCAAGGAAGTCGACAAGCAACTGCGCGCCGTGCAGAAGCAGAAGGAAGAGGCGGTGCGCGAGCAGAACTTCACCAAGGCCGGTGAACTGCGCGACCGGGAGGTGGAGCTGCGCGAGCAGATCCGCACCATCCTGCAGACCCGCAAGGATGAGCCCAGCGCCGAAGGCGAGTCGGCGGCCAGCGACGAAGGCGCCGTGGCCCTGGCCATCAGCGCCGGCGAGCGCACGCCGATGGTCACCGAAGAGGACATTGCCCACATCGTGGCCTCCTGGACCGGTGTGCCGGTGCAGAAGCTCACCGAGAGCGAATCGGCCAAGCTGCTCAACATGGAGGACACCCTCCACCAGCGGCTGATTGGCCAGGACGAAGCGGTCAAGGCCGTGTCCCGGGCCATCCGCCGTGCCCGGGTGGGTCTGAAGAACCCCAACCGACCGATCGCCAGCTTCATCTTCTCCGGCCCCACCGGCGTCGGCAAAACCGAGCTCACCAAGTCGCTGGCGGCCTACTTCTTCGGCAGCGAAGACTCGATGATTCGCCTCGACATGTCGGAGTTCATGGAGCGCCACACGGTCAGCAAGCTGATCGGCTCACCTCCGGGCTATGTGGGCTTCAACGAGGGCGGTCAGCTCACCGAAGCGGTGCGGCGCCGGCCCTACACCGTGGTGCTGTTCGATGAGATCGAGAAGGCCCACCCCGATGTGTTCAACCTGCTGCTGCAGCTGCTGGAAGACGGCCGCCTCACCGACTCCAAGGGGCGCACGGTCGACTTCAAGAACACCCTGATCATCATGACCTCGAACATTGGTTCGAAGGTGATTGAGAAGGGTGGCGGCGGCCTCGGCTTTGAATTCTCCGGCGAGGCCGCGGAAGAAACGCAGTACAACCGCATTCGCTCCCTGGTGAATGAGGAACTCAAGCAATACTTCCGGCCTGAATTCCTTAACCGTCTCGACGAAATCATTGTCTTCCGACAACTCACCCGAGATGAGGTAAAGGTGATCGCCGAGATCATGCTCAAGGAGGTGTTCGGCCGCATGGAGGAAAAGGGCATTCACCTGTCGGTGACCGATGCCTTCAAGGAGCGGCTGGTGGAGGAGGGTTACAACCCCTCCTATGGCGCCCGTCCGCTGCGCCGGGCCGTGATGCGCCTGCTGGAAGACTCCCTGGCCGAGGAATTCCTCAGTGGCCGCATCGGCGAGGGTGACCGTGCCCTCGTGGATGTGAACGACGAGAAGCAGGTGGTGATCCGCAAGCAGGAAAGCCTCGCCGGAGTGCTGCCGGAGCTGGCTGGAGCCAGTGCCTGAGCGGCAACCAGTCCGCCTGTTGCATGAACCCCGACCAGCCCCCAGCCACCATCACCCCACCCAGCGGCACCGCCTGCCACGCCATCGCCCCGGCCCAGGTGCTGCGGGGTCCGGGGGCCTGGGCCCTGGCCCTGCCCCAGCTCCGCCAGCTGGGGCGCCATGCCCTGTTGGTCGGCCGTAGCCGCAGCACCTCCGGGCTGCGCCAGCAGCTTTCCGGCCAGCTGTCGGCAGCGGGTCTGGCGGTGACCTGCACCGCCCTGCAGCATGATTGCTGCGACGACGACCTGGAGCAGCTCGCCCAGCACGCCCAGAGCAGTGGCGCCGATCTGGTCTTGGCTGTGGGGGGCGGCAAGGTGCTGGATGCCGGCAAGCTGCTGGCCCACACCCTCGGCCTGCCCTGCGCAACCGTGCCCACCAGTGCCGCCACCTGCGCCGGCTGGACCGCCCTCTCCAACATCTATTCACCCCAGGGGGCCTTCGAGCGGGATGTGGCCCTGGCCCGCTGCCCCGACCTGCTGGTGTTTGACCACGGGCTGGTGGCCCAGGCTCCGCCCCGCACCCTGGCCAGTGGCATCGCCGATGCCATGGCCAAGTGGTATGAGGCCTCCGTGAGCAGTGGCGGCAGCAGCGACGGCCTGATCCAGCAGGCCGTGCAGATGGCGCGGGTGCTGCGCGATCAACTGTTGCTGGAGGCCGAAACCGCCCTGGCCACCCCCGGCAGCGAAGCCTGGGTGCGGGTGGCCGAAGCCTGTGGACTCACCGCCGGGCTGATTGGCGGGATTGGGGGTGCCCGCTGCCGCACCGTGGCCGCCCATGCCGTGCACAACGGACTCACCCAGCTGCCCAGCTGCCACGGCGTGTTGCACGGTGAGAAGGTGGGCTTTGGCATCCTCGTGCAACTGCGGCTGGAGGAATTGCTGGGCGGCAGCCAACTGGCGGCCCAGGCAAGGCGCCAGCTGTTGCCCCTGTTCCAGCGGCTCGGCATCCCCAGCACCCTGGCGGACCTGGGGCTCGGCCAGGCCAGCCTCGAGGCCCTGCAGCAGGTGTGTCAGTTCGCCTGTACTCCAGACTCCGACCTGCACCACCTGCCATTTGCCGTGGAACCCCCCGATCTGCTCGCCGCCCTGGTGAGCACCACCAGCGGAGACCGGCAACCCGCGTGATCCCCATTGCCGATCAGCAGCGCTGCCAGGCCCTGGTGCGCCAGGCCGCCGCTGGCCTGCTCGATCCCCAGGGGCGGGCCCTGGCCGCCGCCGTGCAGTGGTGGCCGCTGGAGGGGTTGGCCGGGGAGTGGCCGGTGGCGGTGCTCGGCAGTGGCCCACCGCTGCTGCTGCTGCACGGCTTCGACAGCTCCTTTCTGGAGTTCCGCCGCCTGGCCCCCCTGTTGGCCCCCCATTACCAGCTGTTCATTCCAGACCTCTACGGCTTCGGCTTCAGCCCCAGGCCCCTGGATGGGCACTACAACCCAACGGCTGTGCTGGATCACCTCGAACGCCTGCTGCCGGCCATCGGCCAACGGCTGGCCCCAGGCGGTGCAGCCGGCCCCGGGGTGGGCTTGATCGGCGCCTCGATGGGTGGCTCGGTGGCCGTGGCGCTGGCCCGCCGCCAGCCCCAGCAGATCCAGCGGCTGCTGCTGCTGGCCCCGGCCGGCCTCACCGGCCGCCCCATGCCCCTGCCACCGCTGCTGGATGGGCTGGGCGTGCGCTTTCTCGGCCTGCCGGCGGTGCGGCGCGGCCTCTGCCGCAGCGCCTTTGCCGATCCCGATGCCGACGTGGGGCCAGCGGAACTCGAAATCGCCTCGCTGCACCTGCAGGCCCCCCGCTGGGCCCTGGCCCTGGCGGCCTTCGCCCGCTCCGGCGGCTTTGCCGGCTGTGGCACGCCCCTTCCCCCCCAACCCCTGGCGGTGCTCTGGGGCGCCCAGGACCGCATCCTGCGACCACCCCAGAAGCGGGCCGCCCAGGCCCTGCTGGGGGAGCGGGTGCTGGAGCTCGAGCGGTGCGGGCACCTGCCCCACATCGACCAAGCCGCGGCCGTGGCCGAGCACTGGCTGGCCGGACAGGTGCCCCGGCCATGAGCGAGTCCAGCCCCCAGGAGATCCCCGCCGGTGGACCGATCCTGCAGCTGCTGGCGGGGGCCCTGCAGCTGTGGGTGCGGCGCCAGTGCCAGGCGGTGCAGAGCCTGGAGATCCAGCTGCAGGGATCGGCCCTGAACCTGCTGCAGGGCCGGCTGGCGGGGGTGCGGCTGATGGCCCGTGGCGTGACCTACCGGGATCTGCAGCTGGAGCTGGTGGAACTCAACAGCGGTGCCCTGCAGGTGCAGGTGGGCCATCTCTGGCGCGGCCAGCCGCTGCAGTTGCCCCGGGCCTTTGCCATCACCGGGCTGGTGAGCTTCACCCCCGAGGGCCTCAGCCGATCCCTGGCCCAGCCGCCATGGCGCTGGCTGGCCGATCAGCTGGCGGAGGACCTGCTCGGCGTCACGCCACTGGTGGCGGTGGAGATCCGCAGGGACCAGCTGGTCTTCAAGGCCCAGGGCGTCGCCCAGCTGCCAGCCGCGGAGCTGGAAACCAGCATCAGCGCCCACGCCGGCGGCGTGCGGATCTGCGCAGGCGGGGGGACCATCGAGAGCCTGCTGCCGCTGGATCCCACCATCCGGGTGGATCGGGCGGTGCTGGAGGCCGGCATGCTCGTGCTGGAGGGGCAGGCCCAGGTGACGACGTCAGGCTGAACGCTGCAGCAGCGGCAGCACCAGGGTCACCAGGGAATAGACAACTGCCGGCACAAACAGGTAACTGTCGATGCGATCGAGGATGCCACCGTGGCCCGGGATGGCGTCACCGGAATCCTTCAACCCCGCATCCCGCTTCATCATCGACTCGGTGAGATCTCCCACCAGGGCGAACAGGGCCACCACCGCCCCCAACACCGCACCGATCAACCAGCCCCACTGCCAGCCAATCCAGGTTCCCCCCAGGGCCCCCACGGCCATG
>JAGYNF010000015.1 GCA_018400215.1 Cyanobium sp. M55B138
GATCCCCTGCGGGCCGCCGCCGATGGCTGAATTCCAGGCTTCAGGGGTTGATTCAGGGGTTGTTGAGCAGCGCCTTCAACGCCCGGGCCTGCACCTGCGCCACTGGCCCGCCTGGCTGGCGACGCAGCGGGCCGATGCCCTGGCACGGCAGCTGCGCGCCGAGGTGCCCTGGAAGCAGGAGGCGATCACCCTCTACGGCCGCCGCCACCTGTTGCCGCGGCTCACCTGCTGGATGGCCGATCCCGGCTGCGGCTACCGCTACAGCGGCCTGGAGAATGTGCTCGAGCCCTGGTCACCGGCGGCCGCCCAGCTGCGCCAGGCCCTGCAGGAGCTCAGCGGCTGGCGCTTCAACTCCCTGCTGCTCAACCGCTACCGCGACGGCCGCGACGCCATGGGCTGGCACGCCGACGACGAACCCGAGCTGAACCCCGCCGCGCCGATTGCCTCCCTGAGTTTCGGCGCGTCCCGGGATTTCCGCCTGCGCCCGCGCCCCAGCCCCCGCGCCAGCGGCCCACCGCCCGAGGGCTATGGCGCCGCAACCTGCGCCCCGTTCAACGTCCCGTTGCACAACGGCGACCTGCTGCTGATGGAGGCGCCCACCCAACTGTGGTGGCAGCACGCTGTGCCCCGCCGGCTGCGGCTGCAGCAGGAGCGCCTCAACCTCACCTTCCGGGTGGTGGGCTGACCCCACCGCCTTCACTCCACGGGGATCGGCCGGGCGTCGTTCCCTTGGAGATCGGCTGCCTTGGCGATGCGAATCGTCAGTTCCCCCTTGTCGCAATGGGCATTGATGCTGCTCGTATCCGCATCGGCCGGCAGGGAGAAGCTGCGGCAGAAGCTGCCGTAGGTGCGCTCGATGCGGTGAAAGTGGGCCTTCTTTTCCTCGCTCTCGCGCTGCCGTTCCCCCTGAATGGTGAGCATGTCGCCGCTGAGTGAAACGGAGATGTCCTCTTTGGCCATGCCGGGGATATCGGCCTTGATCAGATAAGTGCCGTCATCTTCTCGGATGTCGACGCGGGGCCCCAATTCGCTGGTGGTCAGGGTTGGGCTGAGCCGTGCCATGGGCCAGTGCAGGGCCCGATCCACCATCGCTTCGATATCGCTGAGCTGTTCCCATTTCACGAGGGCCATGGCTGGGTTGAAGGCGTTTCATGCCACCTCAACTTAAAAATTGTCTGCGGCTCTGCTCTGGCTTTTCGCACATGTGCGCCCTGGCTGCAGCAGACCATTGCCAAGCCGCCGACAATGGGGGCTGCATGTTGGCCGTCCATGGCTGGAGCCCGCCATCGTCCCAGTGGGTTTGGTGAGCCATCTGGCTCTGATGTCTGGGAGATCGGCCTGGCCCCCCTGCCTGCCTTCGTGCCGGGGGATGACGGGCAGCCCGTGCGACCCCTGGTGGCCCTGGTGGTGGACAGCAGCGGTCGCATCCGCGGCTCCGCCATCGGCCATCCGGATCGGCCGCTCGAGGCGCTGGAGCCAGCGATCGCGATGGCGATCGAGGAGCCCCAGGCTCCCTGTGTGCCCGGTTTGCCCCGGCGGGCGGTGGTGGCCAGCTCCCGGCTGCTGAAGCTGGTGCCGCCCCTCTTGTCCGGTGTGATGGTCACCCGTGGTGACACCCCCCGGCTCGATCACGCCACCAGCAGCCTGCGGGAGCAGATGGCTGGGGGCGAGGAGCAGCGGGGTCTGGGCGGACTGTCCACCTACCTCAGCGCCGATGTCACCCCCGAGGCGGTGGCCAGCTTCTTCAAGGCTGCGGCGGCCCTCTACGAACGGCGGCCTTGGCAGCACCTGCCCAGCGATGGCCACCTGTTCACAGTGAGTTGTGCGGCCCTGCGCATCAAGGGCTGGGCCGGCTGCGTGATCGGCCAGAACCGCGAGAACTACGGTGTGATCCTGTTCCAATCGGTGGCGGATTACGACCGCTATGTGGAGCTGGCGGAACGCGTCGAGGCTGAGGGCCTGGAGGTGATGGAAGCGGCCCCGCCCCATCGGGCCCTCAACTTCGAGGCGAAGCGGGCCATGCCCCCGGCCTTTCTGGAAGAGATCCAGCGCCATGGCTGGCCTGTGGCCAAGGGAGACGCCTACCCCACCGTGATGCTGGTGCAGCCCGATCTGGGGCTGGCGCCGCCCACCCGGGCCGATCTGGCCCAGCTGGAGGCGGTGGCAGGGGCCCTCACGCAGTGGCTCGATTCGGAGCCCGATCTGGCCCGCTGCTGGGAGGGGCCGAGTGTGCGCCGCCGCCGCTTCCGGGTGCCGGTCGGTGCCATGAAGGTGCCGGTGACGATCGGCGTGGCGCCGGAGGCCATCCAGTCACCAGACCCACAGCTGGCGGCTGAGCTTGCCCGGTTCGCTGAGCCGGCGCCCCGGTCGCTGAAGGTGCCCGCGGCGCTGCAGCCCAAGGTCACCAGCTTGCTGGCGTCGATGGATGCTTTCTGCGCCATCCACCTCAATGCGGAATACCGCCAGCTGATCCACACGGCGGTGGCGGCCCTGGCGCGCAAGCGGCCCTCACCCCTGCTGGGTGGCCGGGAGCCGTCCTGGTGTGCCGGCGTGGTGCACGCCATCGGCAGCGCCAACTTCCTGTTCGACAAGTCCCAGACCCCCCACTGCAAGCCAACGCAGATCTACGCGCACTTCGGCGTCTCGGCCGGCACCGGCCAGGCCCACTCAAAGAAGGTGCGCGACCTGCTGCGGATCGCCCCCTTCTCGCCGCACTGGACCCTGCCCAGCCAGCTGGACGACTCGCCCATGGCCTGGATGCTGGAGGTGGATGGCTTCATCCTGGATGTGCGCAGCCTGCCGCTGGAGATCCAGGTCGAGGCCTGTGCCAAAGGGCTGATTCCCTATGTGCCGGCTCTGCGCGATCAGGCCCGCTCGAAGGCGAGCAACCGGGAGAAGTAAAAGGGGGCCTGGTTGAGGCTGCGGCGCACGGGCTGGAAGCCGGATTCGGCGGCGGCGGCCACGATGCCCGCTTCACGCAAGGTGTAAGCGCGGGTGGTCTTGCTGGGGCCGGGGAACAGCTGGCCGATGCCCTTGAGCAGCGCCAGCAGGGGCGTGTAGGGGGCGAAGCTCACGATCAGGTGCGTCTCGGCCAGGCCAGCGAGGTGGCGCACCATCTCTTCAGCCGGGGCCTGGGGGTAGTGGATGAACACATCCAGGCAGATCACCGTGTCGTAGCGGCCGCTCAGGCTTTCCAGATCCGAGGCCAGGAAGCTGATCTGGCCGGGCTTGACCCCCAGCTCACCAGCGCGGCGCTCGGCTTCGTGCACCATCGCACCGGAGAGGTCGGAGGCGGCGATCGAGCCAGCGCCCAGCTGGGCCAATGGCAGGGTGAGGCTGCCGACGCCACAGCCGGCGTCACAGAAGCTGCGCTGCTCCAGATTGCCCTGCTCCTGCAGCCAGGCCAACACGTTGTCCACGGTCTTTTGGTGGCCGATGCGGATGTTGCGCTGCACCTTGTTGACGTCGTCGGAGGTGCTGTAGATGCGGTTCCAGCGATCGAAGCCAGTGGTTTCGAAGTAGCCCTTCACCTCGGCTTTTTCGGCTGCTGTTTTGGCGGCGGTGGGCATCGAGCGCGGCACAGGGCCTCGGGGTGGGCTGGATCCTAGGGAGCCGCTCCCGCCACAACGATTTCAGTCATGCCGATCTGGCGTCGGCCTGGAACCCCGCTGCCAGCTGAGCGCATCCCCCGAGGTGCTCCAGCGCAGGGTTTCTGCCAGTGGCGTGCCCAGCAGCATCTCCGCCACCTCCCGCTGATCCCCCAGCACCCGCCGAGGGGTCAACGTCGCCGCGGCGATGGCCCGCTCCGCCGGTGTCCCCCAGCTGGCCAGCCGCCGCACCCCCTCCAGCAGCGGCAGGGTCACCCCCGCCAGGGTGCCGTCCGCCAGGCGGCAGCTGCCGTCCTGCACGATCAACAGCCGTTCATCCCAGCGGTGCTGGCCTTCGCCCAGGCCATAGGGGGCCAGGGCATCGCTCACCAGCACCACCTGCCCGGGTGCCAGCCGCTGCAGCAGCACGGCCATGCTGGGGTGCACGTGCACGCCGTCGGCGATCAGGCCCAGGGCGATGTTGCCGCGCAGGGCCGCCGCCGCCACCGGTCCAGGTGCCCGGCGGTGCAGGTCGGGCATGGCATTGAAGGTGTGGGTGAGCATGGACACCCCGGCCGAAAAGGCCCAATCGGCATCGGCTTCGCTGGCGGCGCTGTGGCCCAGGCTCACCACGATGCCCTGCTCCAGCAGGGCGTCGATCACCGCGCCTGCCCCCTCCAGTTCCGGCGCCAGGGTCACCAGGTCGATCTGGTCTTCGAAACCGCTGATGCGCTCCTCCAGGGCCGCCAGGCTGGGGGTGGCCAGGTGCTGCTCGGGGTGGGCACCGCGGCGAGATGGGTTGAGGAAGGGGCCCTCCAGGTGGGCGCCGAGCAGTTGGCAGCGGCCCGGGCGGTGTTGCTGGCGCGCCTCCTCCAGCACCGCCAGGGCCTGGCGCAGCGGCGCCACGCCGCAGGTCACCAGGGTGGGGCAGATCGCCTCCACGCCGTCGCGCCAGAGCAGCTCCAGCAGCTCCAGCAGCCGCGGTAGGTCGGCGGGGGTGAGTTCGGGGAAGGCCAGGCCGAGGCCGCCGTTGATCTGCAGGTCCACCCCGGCCGGACTGAGCCAGTCGCCGGACCAGTTTTCACCGGCGCTGCTGCTGCCTGCCGGGATGGGCTCGACGGCCGTGATCCAGCCACCGTCATCCACCGCCACCCGCCAGCGGCGATCGCCGCCGTGGCTGCAGGGGCCGGTTCGGGGCAGGCGCACATTGCTGATCCAGCGCATGGGGTGGGCAGCCGCGACAATGCACCCATCCTGCGTTGTCCGCCCATGGTTCCCGCAGCCCCAGATCCAGCCCCAGACCTGCCGCGGGTGGCGGTGGTGATGGGCAGCGACTCCGACCTGCCCACCATGCAGTCCGCGGTGGCGGTGCTGGAGCGCTTTGGCGTGGCGGTTGAGGTGCGGGTGCTCTCGGCCCATCGCACGCCGATGGAGATGGTGGATTTTGCCCAGCAGGCGGTGGGCCGGGGCCTGAAGGTGATCATTGCCGGCGCCGGTGGCGCCGCCCACCTGCCGGGGATGGTGGCCGCCCTCACCACCCTGCCGGTGATCGGCGTGCCGGTGCACACCCGCGCCCTCTCGGGGGTGGATTCGCTGCACTCGATCGTGCAGATGCCCGCCGGCATCCCGGTGGCCACCGTGGCGATCGGCAATGGCGCCAATGCCGGCCTGCTGGCGGTGCAGATCCTGGCGACCGGGGATGCCGGCCTGGCGACTGCCTTGGCCAGCTATCGGGCCGAGCTGCACGACCAGGTCACCGCCAAGGACGCCCGCCTGCAGCACCTGGGCAGCCAGGTGTATCTGGAGGGGATGCACTGATGCTTGAGCGGCTCGTGCTGCCCCCCTGGTTGAAGGCCGGTCTGGCCCTGCCGCTGCTGGTGCTCAACCTGTGGGTGCTGCGCCAGCTGCTGCTGCCCCTGGCGCCGTTCCCAGCCCTGTTTGTGGCGGCGGCGCTGATTGCCTTCCTGCTCGACATCCCCAGCCGCTGGTTGCGGCAGCGGGGTCTGCCGTTCTGGCTGGCCACCGTGCTGGTGTTGGGGGTGGCGCTGGGGCTGATCAGCCTGGCGGTGATCTGGCTGGTGCCGCGGCTGATCGAACAGCTGGGTGAGTTGATCGCCGCGCTGCCGGGCTGGTTGGTGCAGGGTGAGGTGTGGCTGGATCGCCTCGAGCACTGGGCCGAGCAGCAGGGCATTCCCACCGATTTCGGCAACCTCAGCAGCGATCTGCTCAGCCGCATCAGCAAGTTGGCCAGCCAGCTCAGCCAGCGGCTGCTGGGGTTGCTGGGGGCCACCCTGGCCATCACGGTGAACACGGTGATCGTGTTGGTGCTGGCGATCTTTCTGCTGCTGGGTGGTGAGCGCATCAGCGGCGGTCTGGCCCAGTGGCTGTCCCCCGCGATTCGGCCGCTGGTGGTGGCCACGGTCAGCCGCACCTTTCGCGGTTACTTCGCCGGCCAGGTGCTGCTGGCCCTGATCCTGAGTGCCCTGCAGATCCTGGTGTTCACCCTGCTGGGGATTCCCTACGGCGTGTTGTTTGCCGTGGCGATCGGCTTCACCACCCTGGTTCCCTATGCCAGTGCCGTCACGATCCTGCTGGTGAGTGCCCTGTTGGCGCTGGAGGATCCCGGCACCGGGCTGGAGGTGCTGGTGGCGGCGATCTCGGTGGGCCAACTGGTGGACCAGGTGATTCAGCCGCGGCTGATGGGCTCGATTGTGGGGCTGCAGCCCGCCTGGCTGCTGATCAGCCTGCCGGTGGGGGCGCGGCTGGGCAGCCTGCTGGGGCTGGGCGACCTGCTCGGCCTGCTGCTGGCGGTGCCCCTGGCCAGTTGCGTCAAGACCTTCCTGGATGCCTGGGGCGCCCAGCTGCGCGCCGGTGAACTGCTGACTTCTAGTTCGCCGCCGCAATGATGCCCTTGGCCTGCAGGTAGGCGAGCACCTGGGCCACCCCCTGCTCCAGGCTCTGGCTGCCGGTGTCGACGCGCAGCTCGGGGGCCTCGGGGGCCTCGTAGGGGCTGGAGATGCCGGTGAACTCCTTGATTTGCCCGGCCCGGGCCTTGGCGTAGAGCCCCTTGGTGTCGCGCTGTTCGCACACGTCCAGGTCGGCGGCGCAGTGGATCTCGATGAAGTCGCCGGTGGGCACCAGGGCCCGCACCTTGTCGCGGTCGGCCTTGAAGGGCGACACGAAGGCGGTGAGCGCCACCACGCCCGCATCCACAAACAATTTGGCCACCTCGCCGATGCGGCGGATGTTCTCCTCCCGGTCGGCGTCGGAGAAGCCCAGGTCCTTGCAGAGGCCGTGGCGGATGTTGTCGCCATCCAGCACGTAGCAGGCCAGGCCCTGCGCAAACAGGGCGGCGTTCACGGCGTTGGCCAGGGTGCTCTTGCCGGCGCCGCTCAGGCCGGTGAACCAGAGGATGGCGCTGCGGTGGCTGCGCTGCTGGGCCCAAGCGGCCCGGTCCACCGAGGTGTGGTGCCAGGCGATGTTGGTGCTGTTGCCCTCGGTGGTGAGCGCGCCGTAGGCGGGGTTGGAGGGGGCGGCGGTCATCGGCGTGGGGCGGTTCAGGCGGCCATTGTGGCTGGCGGCTTGACGCTCAAAGCCCCAGCAGCAGTCCGATCTCCGCTGCCGCCCGGAACACCAGGCCGTGGCGCCGCACCAGGGCCGGCAGGGCGTCGTAACCGCCCCCGATCACCGTGGCCACCGGGATGCCGCGCCGCAGGCAGGCCTCCAGCACCATGCGGTCGCGCAGCAGCAGGCCGGTGTCGCTGAGGGCGAGGCGGCCGAGGCGGTCGTCGCGGTGGGGGTCGACGCCGGCGTTGTAGAGCACCAGCTGGGGCCTCACCTGCTCCAGCAGTTCGGGCAGCAGGCGGCCCACCGCCGCCAGGTAGCCGTCGTCGTCGAGGCCGTCGCTCAAAGGCAGGTCGTGGTCGCTGGTCTGCTTGCGCAGTGGGAAGTTGCTGGCGGCATGGGCCGACAGGGTGAACACCCGCCCATCGCCGTTGAAGATCGCCGCGGTGCCATCGCCCTGGTGCACGTCCAGGTCGATCACCATCAGCCGCGCCACCGCCCCCTCCGCCAGCAGCACCCGCGCCGCCACGGCCCCATCGTTGAAGATGCAGAAACCGCTGCCGTGGTCGGGGAAGGCGTGGTGGGTGCCGCCGGCCAGGTGGCAGGCCAGCCCGTGCTGCAGGGCCAGTCGCGCCGTGAGCAGGGTGCCCCCCACCGCCAGCCAGGTGCGGCGCACCAGGGGCGTGGTGGCGGGCAGGCCGATGCGGCGTTGGGCCTGCACCGGCAGGCCATCGCGGGAGAAGCCCTCGTGATACGTGCGGCTGTGCACCAGTTCCAGGGCCCGGCGCGGGATCGGCAGCGGCTGGTGCAGTTGCTCCGGCCGGGCCAGATCCAGCTGACGCAGATGGTCGTGCAGCAGCCGAAACTTGGCCATCGGGAAGCGGTGGCTGCTCGGCAGTGGCGCCGAGTAGGCGGGGTGATACACCAGCGGTGGACGCATCGCCGTGGCTCGCTGCTAGCCCCCGGCCTGCTTGGGCCGGTAGCCGGCCGCCGTGAGCGTCGCCAGGGCGACGGCGACCTGGTCGCCCTGCAGTTCGATCACACCAGCCTTGAGGCTGCCGCCGGTGCCGGCGCTTGCCTTGAGCTGTTTGAGCAGGGTCTTCAGGTTGGCCTCCGGGGCCTCCAGGCCTGTGATGGCGGTCACCAGCTTGCCCTTCTTGCCGGCCTTGGTGCGTTGCACCCGCACCCGCTGCTCGGCCTTCGGCATCCCGGCCGACGGCTGCTCTGGCCGTTGCTGGGCGGCGTTGCCGGCATGGCCGAATTCCTGCCAACCGCCCTTCTTGGTCACCGCCGCATCCTGAAAACATCCCCAGCATGCTCCGGGTTCAGCGGCCCAGGGCGTTCCTCCGCATTCGCTGCCTACGCTGGGTCGAACCGATCCGGCGCCTGGTGACCAGCACCGTTCCCCCCATCTCCGCAGCCAGCGGCGTCGATCCGGCGGCCCTGGAGCGCGCAGCACGCCCCAACCACCTCGGCCGCTTTGGCCAGTTTGGCGGCCAGTACGTGCCGGAAACCCTGATGCCGGCCCTGGCTGAGCTGGAGGTCGCCGCCGCCGAGGCCTGGGCCGATCCCGCCTTCACCGACCGGCTCAACCACCTGCTGCGCACCTATGTGGGGCGGCCCAGCCCCCTCTATGAGGCCGAGCGGCTCACCGAGCACTACCGCCGCCCCGAGGGCGGCCCTCGCCTCTGGCTGAAGCGGGAAGACCTCAACCACACCGGTGCCCACAAGATCAACAACGCCCTCGGCCAGGCGCTGCTGGCCCTGCGCATGGGCAAGCAGCGGATCATCGCCGAAACCGGCGCCGGCCAGCACGGCGTGGCCACCGCCACCGTGTGTGCCCGCTTCGGCCTGGAGTGCGTGATCTACATGGGCGCTGAGGACATGCGCCGCCAGGCCCTCAATGTGTTCCGCATGCGGCTGCTGGGGGCCACGGTGGAGCCGGTGACCGCCGGCAGCGCCACCCTCAAGGACGCCACCAGCGAGGCCATCCGCGACTGGGTCACCAACGTGGAGACCACCCACTACATCCTCGGCTCGGTGGCGGGTCCCCATCCCTATCCGATGCTCGTGCGCGATTTCCACGCCTGCATCGGCCAGGAGGCGAAAGCCCAGTGCGCCGAGGCCTTTGGCTGCCTCCCCGATGTGTTGGTGGCCTGCGTGGGCGGCGGCTCGAACGCCATGGGCCTGTTCCACCCCTTTGTGGAGGACACCTCGGTGCGCCTGGTGGGGGTGGAGGCCGCCGGTGAGGGGGTGGCCAGCGGCCGCCATGCCGCCACGATCACCGAGGGCCGCGTTGGTGTGTTGCACGGTGCCATGAGCCTGCTGCTGCAGGACAGCGAGGGTCAGGTGCAGGAGGCCCACTCGATCAGTGCGGGCCTCGACTACCCCGGCGTCGGCCCCGAGCACAGCTACCTGCGTGAGATCGGCCGGGCCGAGTATCTCGCCGTCACCGACGACCAGGCCCTGGCGGCCCTGCGCCTGGTGAGCGAGCTGGAGGGGATCATCCCCGCCCTGGAGACGGCCCACGCCTTTGCCGCCCTCGACCAGCTCTTCCCCACCCTTCCCCCTGGCACGGAGGTGGTGCTCAACCTCTCCGGCCGTGGCGACAAGGATGTGAACACCGTGGCCGATCGGCTCGGCAACGCCCTCTAGAGCGGACCCTCCTCCCAGGCGAAGCGCGGCAGCCGTTGCAGGCCCTCCTGCATGCAGCCCGCCCACACCTCCGCGGAGCGCTTGATTTCCGGTGCCCCCTTGTCCAGCTTGATCCGGCGGGAGATGCGCAGCGTGTTGGCGGGCATCAGGGCCAGCTCGAAGGGTGGGCCCACGGTGAGGTTGGAGCGGTGGGTGATCACCTGGGAGATCAGGCAGAGCCGCGCCGCATCCTCCAGCGACAGGCCGCAATGCCCCACAAAATCCAGCGGCGGTTTGCCGTACTTGCTCTCGCCGATCTGCAGGAATGGTGTGTCGCGGGTGGCCATCACCGCATTGCCCTGGGGATAGATCAGGTAGAGGCCATGCTGATCACCCTGGATCTGGCCCCCCAGGATGAAGCTGGCCTGGGCACTGGCCCCGCTGCGCCGCAGCGAGGCGGCGAACTGCTCCTGCACCGCCACGCTGGTGCGGCCGATGTAGTCGGCCGCCTCAAACAGGTAGCGGGCGCTGAGCAGGTCGGGGGCCGTTGTTGAGCCCAGGGCCTTGGCCGCCACGGGCGCTGGGTCAGGGGCCGACATCCCGAGGTCGGCGCTGCCCAGCTGGTCGGCTTCGGGCGCCACCCCCCCGGGGGCGCAGGCCCCGGCTGGGGTGGCCTCCACGAAGGCGGAAGTCTGGGTGGGGGTGGGTGGCGGTGGCGGCTCGGATGGCCCCGCTTGCCCGTGCAGATCGCGCTGAATCCTGTTCAGCACGGCCTGGGTGGTGGCCAGGTTGCCGGCCGCCAGCAGCACGAACAGCCGGTCTGGAGCCGGCTGGAGCACATGCAACTTGCTGTAGGTGGAGATGTAGTCCACCCCGGCGTTGGTGCGGGAGTCGGTGGCAAACACCAGGCCCGTGTCGAGCCAATGGGCGACGCAGTAGGTCATCCCGGCCACTCCGCGGGGTGCTGGCGCCGCATCAGCTCAGCAGCCTGGAGAGGGTGAGGGCCACCGACTGCACCGCAGCCCGGGCCGTGGCGTAGGCCATGCGCATCGGCCCCACCAGGGCCACCTGGCCCACGCCGCCATCGCCGCAGTGGTAGTCGGCCTGCACCACGGCGCACTGGTGCAGGGCCTGGTTCGGGTGTTCGGCGCCAATCCACACTCCCCCCTGCTGCAGCACTTGCTGGGGGGCCCCCTCCACCAGTTCCACCAGGGGACGCAGCGTGGCGGTCTGGCTGAATTCCGGCTGGGCCAGCAGGCCCGCCAGGCCCATCGCCACGGCCCCGGCGGCATCGCTGCGGCGGGACTGCTGGTGACTCGTCAACCCCTGGCGCAGGATCGTGCCGCTGTCGCCCAGCTGGGGGGGTAGGCAGGCCCAGTCGATGCGGCCGTGGCGCAGTTGCTCGGCCACCCAGCCCTCGAGGGAGGCGATGTCATCGCCGGCATGCAGAGGCATGCGCAGGTTGAGGCTGTGGGCCGCGGCTGAGTCCTCCACCAGGAACACCAGCAGGCGGTCGCCGCTTGGCACCAGCCGCAGGGCCTGGAGCCTGGGCCGCGGCTGCACCGGTTGGGGTCGGGTGATCAGGCTGAGCAGTCCGGTGAGATCGGCCAGGCGGCGGCCCAGCTGCGCCAGCAGGTCGTCGAGGGCGGCCCACTGCAGGCTCAGGTTGGTGAGTTCCCGGGCCAGTTGTTGGGCGGCGGCCCCGGGGGCCGGCAGCAGTTCGTCCACGTACAGCCGGTAGCCCCGCTGGCTGGGGATGCGCCCAGCCGAGGTGTGGGGTTGGGTGAGCAGGCCCCGCTGCTCCAGGGCGCCCATGGCGGAGCGCACGGTGGCGGGGCTGGCCGGGAGGCCGAAGCGCTGCACCAGCGTTTTGCTGCCCACGGGCTCCATCGTGTCCACGTAATGGCGCACGGCCAGCTGCAGCACCTCCTGTTGGCGAAGGGAGAGTGGGCGTCGGGACAGTTGGCGGCGGGAGGAGTTCAGCACCGGCGCCATGCAGGACAGGCCTGCATCGTAGGCAGGGCCTGCAGGTCAGTAGCGGGGCACCGCCGGGTCCACCTCCAGGCTCCAGGCCTCGATGCCGCCGTGGAGATTCCACACCGCGCTGTAGCCCTGCTGCTCGATCAGCCAGCTGGCGAACTGCCAGCTGCGGATCCCGGCGTGGCAGAGCACCACGATGGGTTGATCCCGGCTCAGGGTTTGCTCCAGGGCGGCCAGCCATTGAGCCGAGCGGCTCAGGGGCAGGTGCAGCACGGGGTGGGGCAGGCGGGCCCGTTGCAGCTCCTCGTCCTCCCGCACATCCACCAGCTGGATTGGGTCGCCGCGCTCCAGCCAACGCTGCAGCTCCGGGGCGCCGAGGGATTGGGGCGTGTTCACGGGGATCGGTTCGGTGCAGGATGGGGTCCATCCTGCGTGGGACGCATGAAGGCCCGCCGATTCCTGGCGGTGGTGCTAGCGGTCACCCTGCTGCTGTTCAGCCTCGGCGTGGGGGCCTGGTGGCTGGTGTGGCAGCGCTCCCCCCTGCAGTTGCAGCAGCAGCAACTCTCGCCACCCCGATCCGCCCGCTTTGTGCCCCGTGATGCGGCACTCAGCCTCTATCTGCTCACCGACGCGGAACAGCCCCTGGCCTATGCCCGGGCCGTGGCGCCCCCCCGCCAGCGGCGCCAGGCCAG
Source organism: Cyanobium sp. M55B138 (assembly GCA_018400215.1). Lineage (GTDB taxonomy): Bacteria > Cyanobacteriota > Cyanobacteriia > PCC-6307 > Cyanobiaceae > NIES-981. The sequence continues at coordinate 12,458 of JAGYNF010000015.1, forward strand.
GGAGGCGGTGGCCCAGCTGCGGGATGGCGCCTTTGCCGCCGCCGGGCTCGACTACAGCGGCGAACTGGCCAGCTGGCTCGGCCCGGAGACGGGGCTGTGGGTGCTGGCCGACCAGGCCGGATCCCCGGGGGGCTGGGTGCTGGCCCTCTCCAGTCGGGATGCCGACGGTGCCCGCCGTTTCCTGCAGCGCTTCTGGCAGACCCGCAGTCTGGCCGGCACCGAACTGCAGGTCAGCAGCTACCGCGGCATGGGCCTGATCAGCGGCCGGGGGGCCCTGCTGGGCCGCGAACCGGTGCCCCTGGCCACCGCCCTGATCGATGACGACCTGGTGCTGCTGGCCTCCGGCCGGGGTGCGCTCGAGCAGGCGTTGGATGTGTCCCAGATCGACGAACTGAACCAGGCCGCCGACCCCCTGTTGCAGCGGCGCCTGGGACAGCTGCAGCAGGGTGTGGCCCTGCTGGTGGCCCGCCCCGATGCGCTGCAGGCCTGGCTGGGCGGGGGGGGGCTGGCCCTGCCGGGCCGCGGTGTTGTGGCGGCCCTGCGCCCCGAAGGGCCAGAGCTGGTGCTGGATGGCTGGCTGGAGAGCAGCGCCGCGGCGGCTGATGGGGCTCCTGCGCCGCCGTCTGGTTCCGGTGCCAGGGGGGCGGCCCTGCTCGAGGCCCTGCATGGTCCGGCCACGGCGGTGGCCCTGCTCCAGGACCCGGCCCAATGGCCCGAGGATTGGCAGGCCCTGCTCCAGCCCCTGCTGCTGCGGGCTGGTGATCCGGGGCCAGTGCCCGCCCTGGTGCTGGCGGGAGCTGGGGGGCCGGTGTTGTGGCGGCAGGGCGAGGGCGGCTGGTTGCTGGGCACCACCCCAGGCCAGCCGCAGCCAGCGGAGCTGGCCCCCCGGCTGCAGGACCTGGGGCTGGTGCCGGCGCCCCTCGATCTCGATGGCCACCCGGTGCAGGTGTGGACGCGGCTGCAGGTGGGGGCTGGCCAGCGGCACAAGGGGCCGGCGGCGGAGCAGTTGGCGGTCGCGCTCGGCGCGGCGAGCACGGAGCAGGGGGGCTGGACCTGGTGGTCGGATGCCCTCGAGCCCCTGGCCCAGCAGCATCGGGGCCGTGCGCAGGCCACCGCTCTGTTGGCCCGGTTCGACGCCCTGGCCCTGCCCCAGGCCCCCCTGCAGTGGGTGCTGGCCCGCCAGCCAGCCCAGGAGCTGCTGCAGCACTGGTCTGGCTGGCGCATCCTGGCGGCCCTGGCGGGCCAGAGTGTCGTCGAGCCGGTGCAGGGCCTGGCGTTGGGCCTGCAGAGCGAGCCCGATGGCCTGCGCTGGCGGGTCCGCATCGATTACGGCAGCTGAGGGGCAGGGCTGATGGACGCGTCGGGGATGTCGGAACTCCTGCTGTTGCGCCACGGCATCGCCGAGGAGCGGGCCCCCGATCGGCTGGACGCCGCCCGGGCCCTCACCCCCGCCGGACGCATCCGCACAGGGGCGGTGCTGGAGCGGCTGGTGGCCCAGGGGCTGGGCTGCGAGCGGCTGTTCAGCAGCCCCCTGGTGCGGGCGCGGCAGACCGCGGCGCTTGCCGTGGCCGCTGGCCTGGCGCCGACGCTCGAACTGGCCCCCGGCCTGGCGCCCGATGGGGATCCCTGGCCGCTGCTGTGCTGGCCGGCCGGGGTGCGGCGCCTGGCCCTGGTGGGCCATGAACCCGACCTGGGGACCCTGGCCGCGGGCTTGATCGGCGCTCCAGCGGGCTCTCTGGTGCTGAAGAAGGCCGGGATTGCCCTGGTGCAGATCACGGCGGCCAGCCCCAGGCCACAGGGGCGCTTGCGACTGCTGCTGGGGCCCGCCCAGCTCCTGGCTGGCAGCTAGCGCTACGGCGCCCGGGAGACCAACAGCCCTAGGTTCGAGCCTGCAATGTGTCGGCATGGCAGTGAGTGGCTCCCTCAGCACACCGGAAGCAGCCCTGTTCCGGCCGGGCCTGGAGGGCGTGCCCGCCACCCAGTCGGCCATCTGCGAGATCGATGGCCAACGCGGCCATCTCACCTACCGCGGCTATGACGCCGCCACCCTGGCGGCCCAGAGCACCTTTCTGGAGACGGCACACCTGTTGATCTGGGGCGAATTGCCCACGGCGCCCCAGTTGCGCGAGTTTGAGCATGAGGTGCAGATGCACCGGCGGGTGAGCTTCCGCATCCGCGACATGATGAAGAGCTTCCCCTCCCAGGGGCACCCGATGGACGCGCTGCAGGCCAGCGCCGCCTCCCTGGGGCTCTTCTATTCCCGTCGCGCCCTCGACAACCCGGAATACATCGTGGGGGCGGTGGTGCGGCTGCTGGCCAAGATCCCCACGATGGTGGCGGCCTTCCAGCTGATTCGCAAAGGCCAGGATCCCATCCAGCCCCGCGACGATCTGCCCTATGCGGCCAACTTCCTCTACATGCTCACGGAGCGGGAGCCCGACCCCCTGGCAGCGCGCATCTTTGACGCCTGCCTGATCCTGCACGCCGAGCACAGCCTCAACGCCAGCACCTTCAGCGCCCGCGTCACCGCCAGCACCCTCACCGACCCCTACGCCGTGGTGGCGTCGGCGGTGGGTACCCTGGCCGGCCCCTTGCACGGCGGCGCCAACGAAGACGTGCTAGCCATGCTGGCGGCGATCGGCAGTGAAGACCAGGTGGAGCCCTGGTTGGACCAGGCCATTGCCGCCAAGCAGAAGATCATGGGTTTTGGACACCGGGAATACAAGGTCAAGGACCCCCGCGCCGTGATCCTGCAGCGCCTCGCCGAAGAGCTGTTTGATCGCTTTGGCCACGATCCGCTCTACGACCTGGCCCGCCGGCTCGAAGATGCCGCGGCCAGCCGGCTGGGCCCCAAGGGCATCTACCCCAACGTGGATTTTTATTCCGGCCTGGTGTACCGCAAGCTCGGCATCCCGGAAGACCTGTTCACGCCGATCTTTGCCATCGCCCGCACCGCCGGCTGGCTGGCCCACTGGAAGGAGCAGCTGGGGGCCAACCGCATCTTCCGCCCGTCCCAGATCTACACCGGCTCGCTCCAGCGGGACTGGCTGCCCCTGGAGGACCGCTAAGTTGCCCCCATCTGAGTTGCCGTCATGCTGAGTACCACGGCCCCGGGCGCCAGTCCCGGCCTGGACCTGCAGGCCAGTTTTGAAGTGGCCCTCGAGGGCCTGGGCCTGAGTCCCGCTGCGGCCCACCTGCTCTGGTTGCCCCTGCCGATGGTGCTGGTGCTGGTGGCCGCCGTGGTGGGGGTGCTGGTGAACGTGTGGCTGGAGCGCAAGATCTCCGCCGCCGTGCAGCAGCGCATCGGTCCGGAATACGCCGGCGCCCTCGGGGTGCTCCAGCCCATGGCCGATGGCCTCAAGCTGGTGTTCAAGGAGGACATCATTCCGGCCCGGGCCGACGGCCTGCTGTTCACCCTCGGGCCGGTGCTGGTGCTGGTGCCGGTGATCCTCAGCTGGCTGGTGGTGCCCTTCGGTCAGAACCTGCTGATCAGCAACGTGGGGGTGGGCATCTTCCTGTGGATCTCCCTCAGCAGCATCCAGCCGATCGGCCTGCTGATGAGTGGCTATGCCTCCAACAACAAATATTCCCTGCTGGGCGGCCTGCGGGCGGCGGCCCAGTCGATCAGCTACGAGATCCCCCTGGCCCTGGCGGTGCTGGCGGTGGTGATGATGAGCAATTCGCTCAGCACCGTCGACATCGTTGACCAGCAGACCGGCGCCGGCATCCTCAGCTGGAACATCTGGCGCCAGCCGGTGGGCTTCGTGATCTTCTGGATCTGCGCCCTGGCCGAGTGCGAACGCCTGCCCTTCGACCTGCCGGAGGCGGAGGAGGAGCTGGTGGCGGGCTACCAGACCGAGT
>JAGYNF010000150.1 GCA_018400215.1 Cyanobium sp. M55B138
CTTCCGCCGCGAAACGCCCTCGGCCATCGCCGCCAGCGAACGGGAGCCGGCCCTGGCGGCCGCCTAGGGCCGCTCGCGGTTGAGCTTGCCACTCACCAACCCCTCCAGGTCCAGGGCCACCGCCGTGAAGCCCAGCTGAAGGAAGGCGGCCACCAGGGCCCCACGCTGGTCGGCATCGCGCCAGGCATCGAGGGCTGCGGCAAGCCGGGCCGCGGGCAATTCAATGCGGGCCGCCGACCCCTGGCTGCGCACCCGCACCTCGCTCCAGCCCTGCTGGCGCAGCCAGTCCTCCGCGGCGGCCACCCGCCGCAACCCGGTCGCCGTGATCGGTTCGCCGTAGGGGAAGCGCGAGGCCAGGCAGGGTTGGGCCGGCTTGTCCCACCAGGGCAGGCCCATAGCGCGGGAGAGGCGGCGCACCCCCGCCTTGTCGATCTGCAGCTCGGCCAAGGGGGAACGCACGCCAAACTCCCGGGCGGCGCGGAGTCCCGGGCGGTGGTCATCCAGGTCGTCGCGGTTGACCCCATCGAGCACCAGGGCCGCGCCAGCGGCGGCGGCAATCGGCGCCAATAACTGGTGCAATTCCCGCTTGCAGGCATAGCAGCGATCGCTGGGATTGCTGGCGTAGGCCGGGTCGGCCAATTCGGCGGTGGGGATCTCCCGATGGGCGATGCCCAACCAGCGCGCCTGCTCGGCGGCCTCCTGGCGCAGATGGGGCGCCAGGGCCGGTGACACCCCCGTGATCGCCACGGCCCGCTCCGCCAACTGCTCCACGGCAAGCGCCGCCACCAGGGTGCTGTCCACGCCACCGGAATAGGCCACCACCACCCGTGGGAAGGCCGCCAGTTGGCGGCGCAGGCTGGAGAGGGCAGCCTCCAGATCGGCCGGCAGGGCCTCCAGCAAAGAAAACGACATGGGCCTTGGAGCACCGGCTGGATCCTGGCAAGATCCAGGGCAGGGTGTTGCCGCGGCCAGGCTCAGTAGCATCCGCACACGCTCCCCCCTGCCATGAGCCCCAGCAGCACCCAGACGCCGCAACGGGGCACCGGCCGGGGTATCGGCATCCGCACCGCCTCCGGCAGCGACGAGCGGGCCCATGGCCAGCTGCATGTGTATGACGGCGACGGCAAGGGCAAGAGCCAGGCCGCCCTTGGCGTGGTGCTGCGCACGATCGGCCTGGGCATCTGCGAGCAGAAGCGCACCCGGGTGCTGCTGCTGCGCTTCCTCAAGGGGCCCGGCCGGGCCTACGACGAAGACGGCGCCATCGAAGCCCTGCAACAGGGCTTCCCCCATCTGATCGACCAGGTGCGCACCGGCCGGGGTGACTTCTTCACCGCCGAGGAGGCCACCAAGTTTGATCGCCAGGAAGCCCAACGCGGCTGGGATATCGCCAAGGGCGCCATCGCCTCAGATCTGTATTCGGTGGTGGTGCTCGATGAGCTCAACCCGGTGCTCGACCTGGGCCTGCTCGACAGCGAGGAGGTGTGCCGCAGCCTGGCCGCCAAGCCCGATGGCATGGAGGTGATCTGCACGGGACGGGGCGCACCCAGGCCCCTGGTGCAGCTGGCCGACCTGCACTCCGAAATGCGCGCCCACCGGCGCCTGGGCCAGGCCGGCGACGGCGCCATGGCCCCGGGCATGGACGGCATCGAGATCTACACCGGCGAGGGCAAGGGCAAGAGCACCAGCGCCCTGGGCAAGGCCCTGCAGGCCATCGGCCGCGGCATCAGCCAGGACAAGAGCCACCGGGTGTTGATCCTGCAGTGGCTCAAAGGGGGCAGCGGCTACACCGAGGACGCCGCCATCGCCGCCCTGCGCGAGAGCTACCCCCACCTGGTCGACCACCTGCGCTCCGGCCGGGACGCGATCGTGTGGCGCGGCCAGCAGCAGCCGATCGACTACGTGGAGGCCGAGCGGGCCTGGGAGATTGCCCGGGCCGCCATCTCCAGCGGGCTCTACAAAACCGTGATCCTCGACGAGATCAACCCCACCGTGGATCTGGAGCTGCTGCCGGTGGAGCCGATCGTGCAGACCCTGCTGCGCAAGCCCGCCGAAACCGAAGTGATCCTCACCGGCCGCTGCAAAAACCGCCCCGCCTACTTCGACCTGGCCTCGGTGCACTCAGAGATGGTGTGCCACAAGCACTACGCCGAGCGCGGCGTCGACCTCAAGCGGGGCGTGGACTACTGACACCCCGCCCCAAAGCGCCTCAGTAGCGCGGCACCGCCGGATCCACCTCCTGGCTCCAGGCGTCGATGCCGCCGCTCACGTTCACCCCCTCGATGCCGTGGCGCCCCAGGGCAATCAGGGCCTTGGCGCTGCGGCCACCCAGCTTGCAGTGCACGTAGAGCTGCTTGCCGGCGGCCAACTGGCGCACATCCTCGATCGCCTCGCCGCTCTCAATCCGGTCGAGCGGCACCAACACGGCCCCTGGGATCACGGCGATGTCGGCCTCCGGGGGATTGCGCACATCCAGCAGCAGGATGTTCTCCAGCTGGCCGTCGATCACCGTTTTCAGCTCGGCCACGGTGATGCTGGGCACGCTGCCGGCCTCCTCCTGGCCCGGGGCGGTGCCGCCCACGCCGCAGAACTCCTGGTAATCCACCAGCTTGTCGATCACCGGACGCTCAGGGCTGGGCCGCAGCTTGAGCTCGCGAAACTTCATGCCCAGGGCGTCGAACAGCAGCAGCCGGCCGCTGAGGGTGGTGCCGATGCCGGTGATGATCTTCAGCGCCTCGGTGGCCTGGATCAGGCCGATGATGCCGGGCAACACGCCCACCACACCGCCCTCGGCGCAGGAGGGCACCATGCCCGGCGGCGGCGGTTCGGGGAAGAGATCGCGGTAGTTGGGGCTGTCCGCATCGAGGTTGAACACCGTGGCCTGGCCCTCGAAGCGGAAAATCGAGCCGTACACGTTGGGCTTGCCCAGCAGCACGCAGGCGTCGTTCACCAGGTAGCGGGTGGGGAAGTTGTCGGTGCCGTCACACACCAGGTCGTAGGGCTCGATGATCTCGAGGGCGTTCTCGCTGCTGAGCGCCGTCTCGTAGAGATCCACCTGGCAGTGGGGGTTGATCTCGAGGATGCGCGCCTTGGCCGACTCGATCTTGGGCTTGCCCACCCAGCTGGTGCCGTGGATCACCTGGCGCTGCAGGTTGGAGTGGTCCACCACGTCGAAATCGACGATGCCGATCCGGCCCACGCCGGCGGCGGCCAGGTAGAGCAGCAGGGGCGAGCCCAGGCCACCGGTGCCCACACACAGCACCGAGGCGGCCTTGAGCCGCTTCTGACCCTCCATGCCCACTTCCGGCAGGATCAAATGGCGGGAAAAGCGGGCCACCTCATCGGGGCTGAGCTGAACGCCGCTGATGTCGGGAGGAAGCAAGGCCGGCCTGAGCAATCAGTGCTCCATTCTCCATGGAACGGGCTGGGGGGAGGCATCGTCGTCTGCCAACCACCAGACCCGCAGGTCCGCCGCTTCCCCCTGAATCACCATCAGGGCTGGGGCAACGCACAGCTGGCAATCGGTGGGGGAGGGCACCGCCGCACCGCCGGGATGGCTGTGGGCAGCACCCAGCACCTGCAGGCCACGGCAACGGCCCCAGCGCTGGGCCACCAGTTGCTCCCGGGGGTCGATGGCGAAGCGCCGGCCGCGTTCAGCGGGCTCGGGCCAGACATTGCAACAGGGCCACAGCCGCAGCAAGCGCCACTCCCCGCCCTGGCGCTCCCCCAGCAGCAGGGCACAACCCTCCTGGGGGGCGGCGGCGGCCAACCAGCGCCCCAGAACCATCAGCAAGCCCGGATCTACCACCAGGGCGGTTGGCGTGGAGCTGGTCACCCCGATACCTTATGGAACATCGTCCCGGCAGCACAACCCAGTCCATGATCGATACATCAGTCACCAACCCTGATCAGGACGCCGAAGGGCAAGCCGCCGCCCCGGCCGGCGAGGCGGCCACCGAGGCCAGCGAGGTGAACTTCACCGAGCGCTATAGCGAGATCCTGGGCAAGGTGAACCAAACCCTCGACCAGGTCGACTGGAGCCAGATGGGCCGCATCGGCAAGGTGCTCGGCATCTTCGTGGCGGTGATCGTCGCCCAGGTGCTGATCAAGGGCGTGCTCGACACCATCAACCTGCTGCCGATCGTGCCGGGGCTGCTGGAGCTGCTCGGCCTGGTGGTGGTGGGTCAGTGGAGCTGGAAGAACCTCACCACCGGGGAAAAGCGCAGTGCCGTGGTGGCACGCCTGCAGCACCTGCGCAGCGAATATCTCGGTTGAGGGCGCTCAGCGGGCTCGCCCGCTGCCATCCCCCTGGCCCAGGAGCCCCTCCAGGCTGCGCTGCGCCTGCCGCCAGTAGCCACCGCCAAACAGATTGGCGTGGTTGAGCAGGTGATACAGGTTGTAGAGCTCCACCCGCCGTTCGGCTCCCGGCGGCAGGGGCCAGCTGGCCTGGTATCCCGCAAAAAAGCTGGCGGGGAAGCCCCCAAATAGCCGCGCCATGGCCAGATCCACCTCCCGATCGGCCC
>JAGYNF010000151.1 GCA_018400215.1 Cyanobium sp. M55B138
CCGGTGGCCGGATCCAGCTCCCGGCAGAAGCGCCATTCCGCCAGCAGGCCGATCACCAGCTCCGCGGTGGTGCGCACCAGCGAGCCGGCGCCGAGGTGCCCGCCGATCACGGCGCCGCTGCTGCCTGCGACGGCGATGTGCAGGTGGGCCGACGACAGGCTGCCGACGGCGCTGATCACACAGCCGGCCTGCTCTTCCTGTTCTCCCATCCAGGCCTCCAGCGCCCGGCGCAGGTCAGCGCCGGGCTGTAGCCGCAACGGCACCACCTTCATGGGCATGAGTCCCCCACCAGAGGTGCTTAGGTTTGCGGGCTGCCCTGTTGCCTGCCTATCACCAGCAGCAGCAGGCTGATCGCCCCCAGCAGCGCCACCAACAGGGCCACCACGAGCATGGTGCCCGCCAAGCCGCTGGCATAGGAGGCGGTGAGCAGGTCAATCGCTGGGGATGGCTCGCCTTTGGGATGGCTGAGCACTCCGCTGCTGAGGGCAGCGCGCACCTTGGCCTCAACCTCTGGCCACTGGCTGGGGCTGATGCCGAGCTTCAGGACGCGGTCGCGCAGGCTGGCGAACCCGAAGCCGTTCACCATGGCGCCGCTGGCGGCAAAGCCCAGGGCAAACCCGAGTTGGCCCGTGGTGGTGCGGAAGGCGGTGACGGAGCCGAAGTAGCGGGCGGGAGCCTCCTGCACAAACAGCGCCGACTGGGGCACCGAGAGGAAGGCTAGGCCCGTGCCCGCCAAGACCATGCCGGGCACAAAGGTGATGTAGGCGCTGCTGGGGCGGATGCCGGCGAGCAGCACCAGCCCCAGCACCAGGGCAACGATGCCACCCGCCATCAGTTGGGTGGTGCGGCGCCCTGGCGCCATCAGCCGGCCGGCCACCACCCCACCGCCGGCAAAGAAGATCAATAACGGCAGTTGGGCGAGGGCCACCTGGCTGGTGCTGTAGCGCTGCACCAGCTGCCAGAAGTTGCTTGTTTGCAGTTGCAGCACCGCCTGGGCAAAGTTCCAGGCGATGCCGCTCACGATCGCCGCGGCGAATAGCCCACGGGTATAGAGCGCCACCGGGAAGATGGGCTCCTGGCGCCGGCGCTCGATCCACAGATGCAGGCCGAACAGCAGCACGCCACCCAGGGTGGGCATCCAGAACAGAGGCGCCGAGAAGCCGCTCACGGCATGGCTGACGCCGCTGAGAAAAAGCACCATGGCCAGGGCAATGGTGATCAATCCGGGCCAGTCGGCCCTCAGCTCTCGGTTGGCCGGCATATCGGGCAGCAGCACCGGGATGAGCGGTAGGCACAGCAGGGCGATCACGGGCACCAGGCCCAGGGCCAAGCGCCAGCTGCTGTCGGCCAACACGCCGCCCAGCAGCGAGCCGCCGATGAACCCCGCAATGATCAGCAAGTTCCAAACACCAAGGGCCTTGCCCAGTTGCTCGGGCCGGCTCACGAAGCGCACAGAGGCAAAGGTGAGGGCCAAAACAGCGCCCACGCCGATGCCCACCAGCGCGCGGCCGAGCAGGAAGAGTGCTGCGCTCGGGGCCGCTAGGGCAATGCCATCGCCGGCGATCGAGAGCAGAAGCGAGGCCATCAGCACCTGACGGCGCCCAAGGCGATCGCCCAGAAAGCCCATCAGCAGCACCGTTGCGGCCTGGGCCAGGGTCGAGATGCTGGCGGCCAGGGCCAGGGTTGAACCCTGCATCTGCAGGGCGGCGCCGGCCTTCACCAGGGCGGTGTTGGCCACCGTTGGATCAATCAGTTGCAGGCTGGCCAGCACCCCTAGAAAGGGCACCGCCAGCGCATGGGTCGATTTGTCGCTCATGCGGAGATCAGGTGGGTAGAGGGCCAGTGGGGAGCGGAGGCAGTGGCGCGGCTGATGACCACCAGCTGACCACGCCGTTGCAGCGGGTTTCGCCAGGGGTGGTTGGGTGCGGCCGCCAGGCTGACCCGATCGCTGACGCGGTCGAAGGGAACGGGACCATCGGGGGAATCGGCAAGCCAGAACTCCCCCTTGGCGCGCAGCACCTCGGGACCCAGCTGGGCCGCCCAGGCCAGCACGCGGTTGCGCTCGAGCGGTTCGAGCTGCAGCCAGGGGTCGCTGCGCACCAGTTGCCGTTCGCTGTGAAACGGCGGTGCTGGCTGTTGCTGCCGCGCCTGGAGTTGCTCCTGTAACCAGTGCTGGCGCTGCTCCGCCTCCCCCGCCGCCAGCAGATCGCCCTTGCTGAACTGCAGCACATCGATACCGTCGAACTGCTGCTGCACCAGCTCGCCCACCCAGGGGTCGTGCCAGAGCGCCTCGATGCGCTCCAGGTCAACGACCAGCAGCACCCGCGCCAGGGCCAGGCCGTGCAGCCGCACTTGGCTGGCCACCCGCTGGGGGATGGCCATACCGCTGGTTTCAATCAGCACATGGGCCGGGGGCTGCTCGCGCCGGGCCAGCTCCAGCAGGGCAGCCCCCAGCCCATCGCGCAGGGTGCAGCACACGCAGCCACCGCCCAGCTCGAGCAGCCGGCCATCGGCCTGCCGCAGCCGCTCGGCGTCGATGTTGATGCTGCCGAGGTCGTTGACCAGCAGGGCCCAGCCCTGGTGATCACACTCCTGCAGCCAACCGTTGATCAGGGTGGTTTTACCCGAGCCCAGGTAGCCACCCACCACCGTGGCCGGCACCCCGCGCAAGGATGCCAGCGGCGAACCAATCTCAGTGACATTGCTCATGCCTGGGCACCCTCCAGGGAGCCGTAGATGCAGGCCCCGTCCTTGAGGGTGGCCACCACGGCGATGGCGTTGAGCTGTTCGGGGGCAGTAGCGGTGGGATCGGCGTCGAGAATCACCAGATCGGCGCGCTTGCCCGCAGCCAGGCTGCCTTTGCTGTCCTCTTCTCGGATCTGCCAGGCAGCCTCGATCGTGAGCGCCCGTAGGGCCGCTTCTGCGCTCACCCGCTCCGATTCGCCCAACACCACCCCCGTGCGGGTGCGGCGGGTCATGGCCGTTTCAGTCATGCGCATCGGCTCGATCGGCGTCACCGAGAAGTCGTTGTGATTCGAGCAGTGCAATCCCAGGGCCATGGCACTGGCCATCGGGCTCATGCGGCCGGCCCGCTCCGGCCCCAGGTTGGCGAGATGGGTATCGCCAAAGAAGAAGGCGTGCACCGTGAAGAAACTGGGGTGCAGGCCCAGCTCCACGTACTGCTCTAACTGTCCCGGCGCCATGAACTGGGAGTGGATGATCACCGTGCGGTGGTCCTGCTCCGGCTTCAGACCAGCCTTGCGGCAGGCCTCGATCATCATGGCGATGGCGGCATCGCCGTTGCAGTGGGCAAACATCTGCAGCCCCTGGGCCGAGAGCTGGGCCACGGATTCGTTGAGCTGCTCGGGCGGAAACACCGGCTGGCCGCGCCAGTTGGCCTCGCCATTGGGGCCGGGGGTGAGCAGGGGTTCGCCCCAGAAGGCGGTCTTGCCCTGGGGTGAACCATCCAGAAGCAACTTGATGCCCTGCAACTTGAGCCGGTCGCGGTACTGACCAAAGGCATCCAGCGCCGGCTGGGGCATCTCGAGGGGCTTGCCGAGAAAATCGGGGAAACGCTCGCGCAGCATCGACGGCACCTCCAGCACCAGCGGCAACAGCACCAGATCGATGCAGAGGCGACCTTCGCGGGCGGCCCGCTGAAACAGGCCCAGATCGCCGGCCACCGTGGCACCGTCCTGCACGGTGGTGATGCCCTTGGAGGTGTAGAGCCGTTGGGCCTGGTCAAACTGGGCCAGCCGCTCCTCTTCCGAGGGCTGGGGCATGTGCACAAAGAGCGGGAGAAAGGCCGTTTCCATCACCAGGCCTGCCGGCTCAGTGCTGCCCGGCAGGCGCACAATCACCCCGCCCGTGGGGTCGGGGGTGCTGGCGTCGTAGCCCGCAATGGCCAGAGCGCGGCTGTTGAGAACCGCGCCGTGGTTGGAGTTGTGGATCACCATCACCGGGTTGTCCGGAAACAGCGCATCCAGGTCGGCCTTGTCGAGCGGGCGGCCGTCTGACAGACCGTCAACGTCGTAGCCATAGGCGATCACCCATTCGCCTTTCGCCACCGGATGGCTCGCCACGTGCTCGCGCAACACCTGCTGCAGGCTGGCGATGCTGGTCACCGGCCCGGCCGGAGGCCGCTGAATGTTGGCCCAGCCCACCACCTGCAGAGCGTTGGCGAAGTGTCCATGGGCATCAATGAAGCCCGGCAGCAGGGTGCGGCCCTGCAGATCCACGTGGCGGGTCTGCGGGCCTGCATGGGCCATCACCTCAGCTGTGGATCCAACAGCAACAATGCATCCGCCCGCGATAGCGATTGCCTCGGCGCGGGGCTGGGCGGCCTCCATCGTGAGGATGGTTCCTCCAGAAAGGATCAAGTCGGCGGCTTCGGCCATCAGGGCAGGACGGGTTCTATCCCCACGGGTTAGCCAGCCGCCGCCGAGGTGTCAGTGAACTGCCGTGAAACTTGGCTGCTGATCCGTGATCACAACGACCAGGACCAAAGCAG
>JAGYNF010000152.1 GCA_018400215.1 Cyanobium sp. M55B138
TCTGCTGGCGCGGTGGCATGCGCAGTGCCAGCGTGGCCTGGCTGGCGGGCCAGCTCGATCTGCCGGTGTTGCGGCTGGAGGGGGGCTACAAGGCCTTTCGCCGCTGGGTGCTGGAGCTGTTTGAGCAGCCCTGGCCCCTGCAGCTGCTGGGGGGCCGCACCGGCACCGGCAAGACCGAGCTGTTGCTGGCCCTGGCGGAGCGGGGGGTGGCGGTGGTGGATCTGGAGGGCCTGGCCCACCATCGGGGCAGCAGCTTCGGGGCCCTGGGCATGCCGCCCCAGCCCAGCAGTGAGCACTACGAAAATCGCCTGGCCCTGGCCTTGCACCGGCGGCGCGCTGCCGGCCAGATCTGGCTGGAGGCCGAGAGTGCCCAAGTGGGCCGCTGCCGGATTCCCGCCGGCCTCTGGCGCCAGATGCAGGCCGCCCCCGCCCTCGAGGTGCAGCGACCGCTGGAGCAGCGGGTGGCCCACCTGGTGGAGATCTATGGCGCCCAAGACCCGGCCGCCCTGGCTGAGGCCACCGAGCGCATCGCCCGCCGCCTCGGCCCCCAGCGCACGGCGGCGGCCCTCGAGGCGATCGGGCGGCGGGACTGGGCCACCGCCTGCCGCCAGATGCTCGACTACTACGACCGCTGCTATGAGCACGGCCTCAGCGGCCATCGCCGCCAGGCGGTGCCCCTGGAGAGCCTCAGCCCTGCAGCAGCGGCAGAGCAGTTGCTGCAGCTGGGCCTGGTGAGAGCGGGCGGGCCCCTCCCCTGAGTTGACGCCGCAGCCGATCGCTCAGCTCCTCCCCCACCAGGGTGAGCAGGGCATAGGCCAGCAGCAGGGCCAGCAGCTCGTCGGTGGCGAAGGCGCTGAGGGCCTCCATCAGTTGGCTGCCCAGCCCGGTCGCCCCCACCAGCCCCACCACCACCGATTCGCGCAGGATCACGTCGGTGCGATAGGCCCCATAGGCGAGGTAGGGCCGGGCCAGGCCACTGAAGCGGCCGTAGAGCAGGGCCATGCGGGGGCCCGTGCCGGCGCAGCTGAGGGCCTGCTCCGCGCCCCGTTGGCCGTGGTCGTTGCTCTCCAGCAGCAGCCGCCCCAGCACGCCGAGGTTGTGGAAGCCCAGGGCCAGGGCGCCGGTGAGCACCCCGGGCTGGAGCACGAACAGCAGCAGCAGGGCCGTGAGCGGTGGTGGCCACAGCCGGCCCAGGGCCCACAACCCCTGCAGCAGCCAGCGGGTCCAGCCCCAGGGCTGGGCGAGCAGCAGCAACAGGGGCGCCAGCCCCACGGCCAGGGCGGCGGCCAGCAGGGTCATCAGCACGGTGTTGCCCACCAGGCGGGCCCAGGGCAGGGCGGCCACGGCTGGCCAATCGGCGGCGGCCAGGGGGGGCAGGGGCTGCCAGCGCCAGTCGCTGGCGGGGGCGATGCCGATCCACCAGCCCAGGATCACCAGCAGGGGAATCAGGGCCAGGCCAGCCAGCAACAGCTCGCGGCCCCTGTGGCCCACGCTTGCCCGCCCCAGGTTGAGGCGCTCCGGCATCGCCCAGCGCCGCCGCAGACCCCCCAGCAGCTGCTCCAGCAGCAGCATCGCCACCAACAGCAGCCAGAGGCCGGTCCACAGCTCGCGGAAGGCGAGCGACTGCAGCGTCAGCCGCAATTCCGTGCCCAGGCCCCCCAGGCCGAACACCCCGAGCAGGGTGGCGCTGCGCAGGGCACACTCCAGGCGGTAGCCGCCATAGCTCAGCAGCTGGGGCAGCAGGGGCGGGCCGAGGGCGGTGAGCAGGGCGGCCGCCGGCCGTGCCCCGGCGCTGCGCAGGCCCTCCAGGGCCGCCACGGGCAGGGCATCGAGCTGGTCACTCACCACCCGGGCCACCAGGGCTGCAAAGGGGATGGCGATTGCCAGCACCGCCACCAGCGGCTGCAACCCCAGCAGCTGCAACAGGGCCAGGCCCCAGATCAGCTCGTGGATCGAGCGGGGCAGGGCCAGCAGCCGGCGGATCAGCTGGGCCGGCCAAGCGACCCCCCCGCAGGTGTGCCACACCAGCTGGGAGCTGGCCACCCCGAGCAGCAGCCCCAGCCCGAGGCTGGCCGCCCAGCCCAGCAGGGCCATGGCCACGGTGATGGCCAGCCCCTCCAGGGCGCTGCCCAGCACCAGGGGCTCCAGGGATGGCCGCAGGGCGGCGGCGGCGAAGTCCCCCACCAGCCCCCAGCCGCCGCCGTGGCTGATCGCCGGCAGCAGCAGCAGCAGCGGCAGCAGCACTAGGGCTGGCAGCAGCACCCACAGCGGCGCTGCGGGCCGGGGCAGGCGCATGCTCACGGGCCCGCACCGCCGGCGTAGAGCGCCGCCAGTTGCTGCCGCTCCAGCTGCTGGGGCGACAGATCGAACAGCAGTTGGCCATCCCGCAGGCCCAGCACCCGGTCAAACCGGTGCGCCAGGTCGGGCCGGTGCAGGCTGAGCAGCAGGCCCCGGGGCGCCGCCGCCTCGGCCAGCAACAGATCCAGCAGCCCGTCGGCCAGGCGGGGATCGAGGCTGGCCAGGGGCTCATCCGCCAGCAACAGCAGGGCCTCCTGGCGCAGCAGCCGGGCCAGGGCCACCCGCTGCCGCTGGCCGCCGGAGAGGGCCGAGACCGGTTGGCCCAGCAGCTGGGGGTCGAGGTCGAGCCGCTGCAGGGCGGCGGTGCAGGCTTCGGTATCGAGGGGTAGCAACAGGTTGAGCACGGCCCGGGGCCAGCCCCACACCGCCAGTCGGCCGGCGTTGAGGTTTTGCTGCACCGTGAGCTCCTCCACCAGGCGCAGGTCCTGCCAGAGGGTGCCGATGCGGGCCTGCTGGCGGCGAAGGCGGTGGGGGGTGAGCCCCCGCGGTTCGCCCAGCCAGTGCACGCTGCCCTGGCTGGGGGGGATCAGGCCATTGGCCACCGCCAGCAGGGTGCTCTTGCCGGCGCCACTGGGGCCCAGCAACGCCACCCGTTCGCCCGGCCTCAGCACCAGGCTCACCCCCTGCAGCCGCGGCCGCCGCCGGCCCGGCACGGCAATGGCGCGCAACTCCAGCAGGGCCCGCTCCAGTCCATGGTCCGCCATGGGTGGGGCCTCAGCGGATCTTGCCAATCTGGCGGCCCACCTGCTCGATCGCCTGGTATTGGTCGTTGCTGGCTGGCACGAACCGCTCGGCACCGAACAGCTCCAGGATCTGGGCCTGGCGGGGGTTGGCGCCATCGAGACCCACGAAGGCCTGCTCCAGCTTGGTGGTGAACCCCGGGCCGAACTGCTGGTCGAGGTCGGGCTGCACCACCCAGGTGTAGTTGGCATAGCCGGGGGTGCGCCAGATCGGGATCACCGCGTCGGTGGTCACCTTGCCCTCGCGCAGGCGGCTCAACCACACCTCCTCGTTCACCACGCCGGCCTCGTAGGTGCCGCTCTGCACCAGGGCGATCAGGGCGTCGTGGCTGCCGCTGAAGCCCGGCGCGCCGCCGGCGAAGTCGCTGAGCTGCACCCCGGCTTCGTTGAGATAAAACTGGGGCATCAGGCGGCCGGAGGTGGAGCTCTCCGAGCCGAAGGTGAAGCGCTTGCCCTTGAGTTCGCGCAGGCCCTCCACGCTGCTGATCGGCTGCAGGCCGCTGCGGGGGTTGGCGATGAACACGCTGTGGAAGGAGCGGTCGATGTCGCGCTGGGCCAGGGCCCGGGCGCCGGGTTTTTGCAGCCAGGCCTGCACGCCGGTGAGGCCACCGAACCACACCAGGTCGAGATCGCCGGTGCGGAACGCGGTCACGGCGGCGGTGTAGTCGGTGATGGGGATGAACTGCACCGGCACCTGCAGTTGCTCGGTCAGTTCATCGGCCACCAAGCCGTAGAGCCGGTTGAGCTTTTCGGGGTTCTGGTCGGGGATGGCACTGATGCGCAGCACCCGCTTGGCGTTGGGCTGAAGTGGCTGGCCGCTCCTGGAGGCCGGATCGGCATCGCCGTTGGGAGCCGTGGGGGTGGAACAGGCCGTCGGCAGCAGACCGGCAAGCAGCAGGCCGGCGAGCGCAACGGCCCAACGTTCTCGGATCGTCAAGGCCATGGGGGATGGGAAGCCTTCCCATGGTGGCTGAGCACCGGCCCAGCAGCATTTCAGGGCTTGAGCAGGGCCTCCAGGCGTCGCAGGGTGTCGTCGCGGACCTCCGGATCTCCCACCAGGCGCAGTTCACCGGTTCCGGGCCACCAGTTCAGCTTGAGATTGCTGATTCCATCTTCAAACACCGCCATCTCAAAAGCTCCTCTGTGTTGCCAGCGGCAGGGAATGCCGAGCTCAGCCACCAACACCTTCAGCTCGTTGAGTGACCCATTGAAATGCATCAAACCAGGGGCTGATTGCAAGCACTCTACGGATCCCATCTGCGCGACGGTGATCGTGGTGAGCTGGCCAGCAGTGTGGCTGCTTTTGTGTATCTGCTTATACGTTTTTGATGTAAAGAGTTGCTGCAGGGGCGATGCCAGCGGTGGCCTGGGCGGGGTGCAGATGGGCCTTACGGGGGCGTCATTGCCACC
>JAGYNF010000153.1 GCA_018400215.1 Cyanobium sp. M55B138
CTCCGCCGCCGACCTCCAAACGGCCCAACAGCAGTTGCTTGACAGCGAGCTCCAGGACCAGGGCAGCGACCAACTGCCCCGGGTGCGTCAGCACCTGCAGGATGGCCTCACGGCGGCGGAGCAAGCCCTCAATCGCCTCTCGGCCAGCCTGGAGCTACCACGCCTGCTGCTGCTGGCCGACCAGGAGGAGGTGCGCCGTGGCGCCATCGAGCGGGCCCGGGCCGTGCTGAGCGATCGACCGGCCATTGATCGCCGCCTCGATGCGGTGATGGAGGGCTGGCGCCTGGGCCGTCTGCCCCGCATCGACCGCGACATCTTGCGCCTGGCCGTGGTGGATCTCTCCACCCTTGCCACGCCAGCGGCCGTGGCCTGCAGCGAGGCGGTGGAACTGGCCAACCGCTACAGCGATGAGCAGGGCCGCCGCATGATCAACGGGGTGCTGCGTCGCTTCAACACGGCTGAGAGGTCCAGGGTCTGATGGTGTACGACTGGTTCAACCGCGACCTGCAGACCCCGCCGACTGAACCGACTGAATCGGCGCCCCCGGCAGAGACGCCGGCCCCAACCGAGCCGAGCGCATCTCCCGGGCCAGCTGCCGACGAATCCAGCGATCCCGACGATGCCCTGGCCTGGGCACGCCAGGCCTACGCCCGCTTGAAGGCCCAGCAGGCGGCCCCGACGCCCGTTGCCGAACCCAGCAGTGAGAGCGAGAGCGCGCCGGCTCCAGCGGCAGCAGCTCCTTCCCCTTCGCTGCTGGAGCAGGCGGCCGCCCGGCGGGCCGAACGCCAGGAGGCCCTGATTGCGCCACCCGTGGTCGATCAGCCCAGCGCCCCCCTGGGGCAGCCCTCGGCCGACGATCCCCAGCTGGGCGCCTTCGACGACACCTTCACCTGGAGCGCCGAGGTGCTCGCTGCCCAGGGCAAGCGCGCCGATCAGATCTCCCTGGAGGAGATCGATTGGCTGGGCCGCCTGCGCCAGGGCCTGGAGAAAACCCGCAAGGGCTTTGTCACCCAGCTGCTCGACAACCTCGGCGACGATCCGCTCACGCCGGAGGTGCTCGACGATCTCGAATCCACCCTGCTGCGCGCCGATGTGGGGGTCTCCGCCACCGATCGGGTGCTGGAGGCCCTGCGCCAGCGCCTCAATGAGGAGGTGGTGGATCCCACCGAGGGCCTGCGGTTTCTGAAGGAACAGTTGCGCTCGATCCTCGATGGGCCAATCCAGGCCTGCGATTCACCGGTGCTGGCTCCCCAGAAGGATCGCCTCAATGTGTGGCTGATGGTGGGCGTTAACGGCGTTGGCAAGACCACCACCCTCGGCAAGCTGGCCAACCTGGCGGTGCGCAGTGGCTACAGCTGTCTGATTGCCGCTGCCGACACCTTCCGTGCCGCGGCCGTGCAGCAGGTGCAGGTGTGGGGGGAGCGCAGCGGCGTGCCCGTGATCGCCAATCCCAGTGCGAACGCCGACCCCGCCGCGGTGGTCTACGACGCCATTGGGGCCGCCAGGGCCCAGGGCACCGAACTGGTGCTGGTGGATACGGCCGGCCGGCTGCAGACCAAACACAACCTGATGGAGGAACTGGCCAAGGTGCGGCGCATCGTCGACAAGCTGGCGCCGGAGGCCGTGGTCGAATCCCTGCTGGTGCTCGACGCCAGCCAGGGACAGAATGGTCTCAAGCAGGCCATGGCCTTTGCCAGCGCCGCCGGCCTCACCGGGGTGGTGATCACCAAGCTCGATGGCAGTGCCCGGGGTGGTGTGGCCCTGGCGGTGGCCTCCGAGGCCCAGTTGCCGATTCGGTTCATCGGGGCCGGCGAGGGTATCCGCGACCTGCGCCCCTTCAACAGCTTCGAGTTTGTTGAAGCCCTGTTGAGCAGCTGATTTCCATTCGGCAGGTGCGGGAGCGGTCGCTATCTTGCGAGCTCCCTGCGGCTGCTCGTTGAGCCAGACGCCGCTTTCGGCCACCGCATCGATGCGGCAGCTGCTCGACAGCCTCAGTCGTGAGCAGCGCCGCAACCAGGAGCTCCTCGCCTCGCTCGGCTTCGTGCTGCGGAGCTTCACCAACCTCAGCCGCTTGCTGGAGTTGGTTCCCCTGGTGGCGGCCCGGCTGGTGGGGGCCGAATCGGCCCTGCTGGTGGTGTTGCGGCCCGATGGTCGGCTGTGGCGCGACCAGCTCCAGGCCTCGCCAGCGGAGCATTCGGCCGACCTGCTGCGCCAGGTGGCGAGCCTGCCGGACAGCGACCTGGTGAACCCTGGCCTGAGTGGCAGCGAGGCTGAGTTCAAACGGGCCGCGGCGTTGGATCAGCACGTGCGGCGCCTGCTCGAACCAACCGAGCTGTTCGTCACCTCCGTGGTGGCCCGCGGCCAGGTTCGGGGCCGCCTCTATGTGTTCAGCCGCCGCTCGGCATTGCGTTGGAGTGAAGTGCATCGGCGCCACGTGCAGCTGGTGGCTGATCTGGCGGCCGTGGGCCTGGAAACCGACAGCTTGCAGGAGGACCGGCGCCGCCATGAGCGGGTCGACCGTCAGCTCAGCATCGGCGCCGAGATCCAGGCCCAGCTGGTTCCCGACCACTGTCCGGTGATTGAGGGGGTTGATCTGGCCGCCCGCTGCAGGCCCGCGTTTCAGGTGGGCGGCGACTACTACGACTTCATTCCCACACGGCCTCGCCAGCTGGGTCGCCGCCGCGAGCGGGGCCGCTGGGCCCTGGTGGTGGGCGACGTGATGGGCAAGGGGGTGCCGGCCGGGCTGCTGATGACCCTGCTGCGGGGCATGTTGCGGGCCGAGGTGCTCAGCGGCCATCCGCCCGATCGGATCCTGCACGATCTCAACCAACTGGCCCAGGAGGACCTGGCCCACTCCCATCGCTTTGTGACCCTCTTCTATTCCGACTTCGACCCCCTCACCCGGCGGCTGCGTTTTGCCAATGCCGCCCACAATCCGCCCCTGCTGTGGCGGCGTCAGCGCAACCGGGTGGAGCGGCTGGATGCTCCCGGCCTGTTGATTGGCCTGCAGAGCGAAACCACCTATCACACCGAATCGATTGTGCTGGAGCCCGGCGATGTGGTGCTGTATTACACCGATGGCGTCACCGAGGCCAGTGGCTTCAGCGGCGACCGCTACGACGAGGAGCGGTTGATGGCCAGCCTGCAGGCGGCCTGTCGGGCCGGGCTGAATGCCCAGGGCATCCTCGACCAGCTGTCGGCTTGCCTGGATCGTTTTGTGGGGGTGGATCGCCAACTGGAGGATGACGCCTCGATGGTGGTCTTCAAGCTGCGGGAGGACGTGATGCTGCCTTCGCTGCCCCTGGGGGGTGGGGCCAGCGGGGCCGGCGGGAGCTGGGTGGCAAGCTGAAGCCCAGCTCCGCCTGCGCGCCTTCCTCCATGGCCGTCGATCCCACCGCCTCCACCTGGAGCCAGCGTTTCGAGCAGGGCCTGCATCCGGCAATCGAGCGCTTCAATGCTTCGATTGGCTTCGATATCGCCCTGCTGCAGGAGGACCTGGACGGTTCGGTGGCCCATGCCCGCATGCTGGGTCGCTGCGGTGTGATCGACGCAGCCGAGGCCGACCAGCTGATTGCTGGCTTGGAGCAGGTGCGTGCCGAGGCGGCGGCGGGGGGGTTCAACCCCGGCCTGGAGGCCGAAGACGTGCACTTCGCCGTGGAGCGGCGCCTGATTGCGTTGCTGGGGCCCCTCGGTAAGAAGCTGCACACCGGCCGCTCCCGCAACGACCAGGTGGGCACTGATCTGCGCCTCTGGTTACGGCGCCAGATCGATGCGGTCGACACGGATCTGCTGCGGCTGCAGCGGGCCCTGCTGGCCCAGGCCGAGCGCCACGCCGACACCCTGATCCCGGGTTACACCCACCTGCAGCGGGCCCAGCCCCTCTGCCTGGCCCACCATCTGCTGGCCTACATCGAGATGGCCGAACGCGACCGCCAGCGGCTGGCCGATGTGCGCAAGCGCGTCAACATCTGCCCCCTGGGGGCGGCGGCCCTGGCCGGCACCTCGGTGCCGATTGACCGTCGTGCCACGGCGGAAGAGCTGGGCTTCGCGGCGATCTATGCCAACAGCCTCGATGCGGTGAGTGACCGCGACTTCACCGTGGAGTTCATGGCGGCGGCCAGTTTGGTGCTGGCCCACCTCAGTCGCCTCAGCGAGGAGGTGATCCTGTGGGCGAGTGAGGAGTTTGGCTTTGTCTCCCTCACGGATCGCTGTGCCACGGGCAGCAGCCTGATGCCCCAGAAGAAGAACCCCGATGTGCCCGAACTGGTGCGGGGCAAGAGCGGCCGGGTGTTCGGCCATCTGATGGGGCTGCTCACGATGATCAAAGGCCTGCCCCTGGCCTACAACAAGGATTTTCAGGAAGACAAGGAGGCCCTCTTCGACGGGGTGCGCACCCTGCGCGATTGCCTGGAGGCCACCGCCATCCTGTTTGAGGAGGGCCTGGAGTTCCGGCCCCAGCGGCTGGAGGCCGCCGTGGCGGCCGACTTTTCCAATGCCACCG
>JAGYNF010000154.1 GCA_018400215.1 Cyanobium sp. M55B138
ATGTCGCGCCCCGCAACGCGGCCGACAGCGCTGGCAAACCCCCAGCCGGTCCGGTGAAATCGCTCACCTTCCGCAGCGGCACCGAAGACGACCGGCTGCGGATTTACTGGGCCGATGGCACCAGCAGCGACCTGCCCTGCATGAAGGAGCAATCCACATTGGTTTGCGGTTGACCGCCGCTTGACAGGTCTGCGGCAGAACCGCTGAGCTGAGGGGTAACACCGCAAGGGTTTATGTCCCGTCTGCACTGTTGGGCCGCAGCACTGCTGGCAGTCCCAGCGATCGTCGCCACCAGCCCCGCATCCGCCCTCGCCCTCTCCATCGCCCAGGAGGTCATCGATAGCCAGGAGGGGGGCAGCGGCCCATCCGCCCCGCGCACCGTTCGCACCCTGGATCGCATCGATGCGATTTTGGCCGAATCCCAGGGTTTGCAACGGGCCCTGAACCTGTCCCGCGCCACCGCAATCCAGCTCAACGGTGGCCTGGGGCTCTACCGCCCCGCCAACTGCATGTTCGCCGGGATTAGCAACAACCCCTGCCTGATCGACAGGGGAGAGCAGGGGTTTGTCTTCCGCTTCGGCGGCGGCCCCCCCGGCTGGGAGCAATTCCAGCTGCCCGCCGTCTGGGAGACGGAGATCCTCGTCTCCCTCGATGGACGGGACGTGCTCCAGGTGCTCTACAACGGCCCCGCAGGGGCGAGGGGGGCAGCCAGGGCCAGCAGCGCCTCCCCCCAGGACGGCTGAAGATCCAGCTCCTCCCGCCGCGTGAGGCTCAGGGCGATGCCCTTCTCGCCATAGGCCGCCTCATTGACAAACACCGGCACCACCGCTGCGGCCGGGGCAGCGGCCAGGGCAGCTGGGGGCTCGTAGCAGAGGGTGCGCCCGGCGGGATCGAGGAACAGCGGATCGCCGGGCAGCATCGGGTGCCAGTCGCGATGCTGCCGCTGCGGGTGCAGGCACGCCAGGGGGGTGCCGTCCTCGCCCCGCGGCAGATCCAGGCTGCCCAGGTGGCGATGGATCACCAGCTGCCTGGGCAGCCGCAAGCGGCCCAGACGGGCTTCCGCCAGGACGGCCAGGGCCGCCTCCAGGCCCAGTTGGGTCTGGCGACAGATGGGCGCCTGGATCACCCCCTGGGGCACGGGTCCCACCTCGATCACCAGGCCGCAGGGCCAGCGTTCCACCAGAAAACCGGTCTGGCTGTCATCGGCCTCATGCAGGTAGATGGGTAGGCCCAGCCGGGCCTGGAGGGCGGCGGCCAGGGCCAGGTCGGCCGGCCTGCGGCCGTAGAGCACCAGGGAATTACCCATGGCACTGGTGGTGCTGTGCAGATCGAAGACAACGGTGCAGGGCCGACCACCCCGTGGGCCGTGCTGGGCCAGCAGGCGCCGGGCCTGCTCCAGCTCGGGGCCACCCACCCGGAGATCGGCCAACACGGCGGGCTGGAAACAGCGGTTGAGATCCCGTTCCAGATAGCGCTGGTTGCGGGCATAGGCGGCGGGATTGCCCAGCACCAGCTCCAGGCTGAGCCCGGCGGCCGCCAGGGATGGGGGATGGCGACGCCAGTGCTGCAGCAGCCAGGGGGCATTGCGCTCATTGCCGTGGGTGCCGGCCACCACCAGCACGGCGGGGGCCTGGGGCTGGGGATCCATGGCCCAGGAGGAGGGGAACAACCCCTGGATTTTCGTGCCGATCTGGCCCAGATTGCCCAAAGCCCTTCCGGTGTTCCCTCTGGCTCCCCCCCCCTGGCTGGTGCGCAGTGCCCGCAGTGCCTGGCACTGGCAATGGCGACGGCTGATGGGGGGCCTGGGCCCCGCCGATGCCGGGGGCCACTACCGGAGGCCCGAGGCGGGTTTCTCTGTTCTGCCACCCCTCCCCGCCGACGCCGCCACGGCGGGCAGCCACGTGCTGATCGTGGGCCGCAGCTGCCCCTGGGCCCATCGGGCCTGGCTGGTGTGGAGCCTGCGCCAGCTGGGGGGCACGATCGAGCTGGTGGTGGTGGAACCCGATCCCGAAGCCGGCCGCTGGCGCTTTGCCACGCCCTTCGCAGGGTGCAGCACCCTGCTGGATCTCTATCGCCAGTGCGGGGCCGCGGCGGGGGTGCGCGCCACCGTGCCGCTGCTCTACTCCTGCAGCCAGCAACAGGTGCTGGTGGGGGAGAGCGCCAGGCTGATCGAACTGCTCAACCAGTGGCCCGCCCCAAGCGGAGCCCCAGATCTGGATCCACCGGCCCAACGCCAGGCCACGGCGCAGTGGCGCCAGCGGCTGCAGGGGGCCGTCAATGACGGCGTTTACCGCTGCGGCTTTGCCCGCAACCAGGCGGCCTACGACGAGGCCGAAACCGAGCTGTTCAGCACCCTGGCGGCGGCGGAAACGGCCCTGCAGCAGCACCCCTGGCTCAGCGGCAGCATGCCCAGCCTGGCCGACGTGCAGCTGTTCCCCACCCTGATCCGCCTGGAGCTGGTCTACGCGCCCCTGTTTGGCGTCAGCCGCCAGCCCCTGTGGCAGCTGCCCAGCCTGTGGCAATGGCGCAGCCGCCTCTACGCCCAGCCCGGGGTGGCCGCCAGCTGCGCCCCCGAGGCCTGGCGCCGCGATTACTTCGGGGCCCTCTTCCCGCTGCACCCCTCCGGCATCGTTCCAGCTGCCCCCAACCTGGCCACACTGGTGGGGCCATGTCCCGGCCGAGGCAGCGATGGATCCCCTCTCCCCTGAGCAGCAAGCCGAGCCAGGCGGCAGCAGCGCAGACCTGATCCAGGGGGCCTACGGGGCCTTTCGCATCACCGCAGACGATGCCCGCGAGGTGCTCGGCTACCGCCTCAGCCTGCTCACCGCCGCCGTGGCCCAGGCCGGGCTGCTGGTGCAGTGGCGCCTGATCGGTGGCGAGGCCATCTGGCCCTGGCTGCTGCCCCTGGGGGCCGGCATCGGGCTGGCCCTGCGCTGGATTCACATCTATCTGCGGCCGCTGCACCGGGCGCTGCAGCTGTTCTGGCTGCTGGGCTGCCTGGGCTTCGGGCTGCTGGCCATGCGGGTGGGGCCGGCGGCGATGGCCGCCACCCTGGCCGGCGAGGGGATCTGGATCTGGGCTGTCGGCCCCCTGTTTGCAGCGCTGGCGGGCATCGGCTTCAAGGAGTTTTTCTGCTTCCGCCGGGTGGAGGCGATCGGGGTCACCCTGCTGCTGCCCCTGGCCCTGGTGGGCCAGCTGAGCGGCCTGCTGCCGCCGGCACTGGTGGGCTGGCTGCTGGCCCTGGAGGCGGGCCTGCTGCTGCTGCTCTGCCTGCGCAAATTCCCCATGCCCGCCGCAGCCGACGTGGGCGACAAGAGCGTGTTTGCTTACCTGGAGACCCAGCGCCGAACCACAACCGCGTGAGCCTGATCAGCCTGGTGGGGGTCCGCAAGGACTTCGGCATCCGCACCCTGTTCGAGAACCTCAACCTGCATGTGCAGCCCGGAGATCGGCTGGGCTTGATCGGGCCCAATGGCGCCGGTAAATCCACCTTGCTGCGGGTGCTGGCGGGCGAGGAACCCCCCGGCGGCGGGCAGCGCCGCACGGCCCCCCAGCTGAAGGTGGTGCTGGTCAATCAAGACCCCGAGCTGGATCCCGAGCGCACCGTGATGGAGCAGGTGTTCGCCGGCAGCGGCGAGAAGATGGCCCTGCTCGGCCGCTACACCGTCGTCAGCGACGCCCTGGCCCATGCCCACGAGAACGGCCAGGGGGGCGACCAGGCGGCCCTGCTGGCGGAGCTGGGGCAGCTCAATGCCCGCATGGACCAAAGCCAGGCCTGGGGCCTGGAGCAGCAGATCCGGGACGTGCTCGACCGCTTGGGGGTGCGCGATCTGAACCGGCGGGTGGGGGACCTCTCGGGCGGGTACCGCAAGCGCCTGGCCCTGGCCTCCGCCCTGGTGGCCGAACCGGATGTTCTGCTGCTCGATGAGCCCACCAACCACCTCGATGCCGACGGGGTGCAGTGGCTCCAGGGCTATCTGAGCCGCTTCCCCGGGGCCCTGGTGCTGGTGACCCACGACCGCTACGTGCTCGACCAGGTGACCCGGCGCATCGTGGCGGTGGATCGGGGCGAGGCCCGCAGCTACGACGGCAACTACGCCACCGTGCTGACCCGCCAGGCCGAGGAGGACGCCGCCGCCGCGGCCGGCGACGCCAAGCTGCGGGGCGTGTTGCGCCGGGAGCTCGAATGGCTCAGGCGGGGGCCCAAGGCCCGCAGCACCAAGCAGAAGGCCCGCATCCAGCGGATTGAGGCCCTCCAGGAGACCCCGAAGCGCCAGGCGAAGGGGCAGCTGAGCCTGGCCAGCAACCAGCGACGCCTGGGCAGGCGGGCCATCGACGCGGAGGACCTGCGCATCTGGGCCAGCGCCGCGGTGCGGGCGGCGGGCCAGCCACCGCTGCTGCAGGGCTTCAGCTACGCCTTCAGTCCGGAGGATCGGGTGGGGATCATCGGCCCGAACGGCTCCGGCAAGAGCAGCCTGCTCAACCTGATCGCCGCCAGC
>JAGYNF010000155.1 GCA_018400215.1 Cyanobium sp. M55B138
GAGCCTCCCTGGCGCAAGGCCAGCTGCAGGGCATGCAGCCAAAGGCTAAGGTTGTGCCCTTCAACGACCTGGGCGCGGCAGTGACCGCCCTGCAGGCCGGCGAGGTGGATGGGGTGATCGGCGACTCCATCGTGCTGGCCGGTCAGGTGCAGAGTCGTGGCCTTCAGGGGTTGATCCTCACCCCTGAACTGCCCTATGAGGTGTATGGGGTGTCGTGCCTGGTGCCGGCGGATGCCTCCACCTACCGCCACCTGGTGAACCTGGCGATTGTGCGATTGCTGCAGGGGTATCTCGAGCGCGATCCCCAGGCCGTGGCGGCCGTGGATCGCTGGCTGGGCCCCGGCCGCGGCGTGGGCATTCCCCAGGCCCGTCTGGATGCCATTTTTGAGGGTGTGCTGATTGGTGTGGAGACCATTCGTCTGGTGCCAGATGCCAGCGCTGGGGCCGGCCGGCCCCCGACCCCTTGAGGGCTCGCCGCTCCTTTTGTCTCCGTTTCGTTCCGTTCCGCTGCTGCTATCCGCTCCACTGCCATGGCGATGTTTTCCCGCTCCCGTCTGTTCGGTCTGTTGTTTCTGCTGGCGCTGCCCCTGGATGGGGCCGCCGCCCTGGCGATCGTGGCGGCCCGCGGTGAGGCCTCGGCGCCCCTCGAGCTGGAGGAGCGTCTGCAGCGCATTGAGGCCGCTGTGCGCCAGCAGCAGCCTGAGCCAGATGGGTCCCTGCCCGCCGATGCCCTCTCCTATGTGTTTGTGAATGCACCAGCGGTGGGCTGGGGCAATGGGGGCTTCCGCAATGGCGGTTTCGGTAACGGCGGCTTCCGCAATGGTGGTTTCGGTAACGGCGGCTTCCGCAACGGCGGTTTCGGTAACGGTGGCTTCCGCAATGGCGGCTTCCGCAATCACTGGTGAGCCCCTTTGGCCCGGTGCGGTTGCTGGTGATCCAGCCCACGCCCTTCTGCAACCTCGACTGCGACTACTGCTACCTGCCCGACCGGGGCAACCGCAGCCGCATCGGTTTCGATGTGCTGGAGGCGGCGGTGGAGCGGGTGCTGGAGAGCCCCTGGTTTGAAGGGGGTTTCACCCTGCTCTGGCATGCGGGCGAACCGCTCACCATGCCAATTGCCTTCTACGACGAGGCCACGGCCCGCATCGGCCGCCTGCTGGAGCAGCGGGGCCTGCCGCCCAGCACGGTGGTGCAGTCGCTGCAGACCAACGCCACCACGATCGATGCCGCCTGGTGCGACTGCTTCGCGCGCAACGGCATCCATGTGGGGGTGAGCATGGACGGGCCGGCGTTCCTGCACGACGCCCACCGGGTGACCCGCACCGGTCTGCCCACCCACGCCGCCGTGATGCGGGGCATCGGCTGGCTGCAGCGGCGGGAGATTCCCTTCCAGGTGATCTGCGTGCTCACGGCCGAATCGCTGCACCACGCCGAGGCGATCGCCGCGTTCTTCCTCGAGCACGGCATCGGCGATGTGGGCTTCAACATGGAGGAAACCGAGGGCGTCAACGCCCACTCCAGCCTCGATGCCACCGGTGCGGCGCGGCTGGAGCTGGAGGAGCGCTACGGGGCCTTCATGGCGGCGATCTGGCGGCGTAGCCGCGAGCAGCCCGATCGCCTGCGCATCCGTGAGTTCGACGGGGTGACCAGCCTGGCCAGCAGCGGCGGCCGTCTGGCCGCCACCGACATGAACACGCCGTTTGTGATCGTGAACGTGGATGCGGCCGGCAACGCCTCCACCTTTGATCCGGAGCTGCTCTCGGTGCAAACGGCTGAGTACGGCGACTTCAGCTTCGGCAATGTGCGCAGCGATTCGCTTGAGCGGATGGCGGCCACGGCGAAGTTTGCGCGGGTGGCGGCCGAGATCGCCGCCGGTGTGGAGCGTTGCCGCAGCAGCTGCGAGTATTTCGGCCTGTGCGGCGGCGGTGCCGGCAGCAACAAGTATTGGGAGCACGGCAGCTTCGACTGTTCCACCACCCAGCACTGCCGCTACCGCATCCAGCTGGTGACCGATGTGGTGGTGGCGGGCATGGAGCAGGAGCTTGGACTGGCGGGCTGAGGGGTTCAGACCCCGATGCTGAGGAGAGAAGATCGCCGCGCTCGGCTCCTTATGGATTGGGCCGGCACCCATCCGGCCGGCGATAGAACTCCAGGCCAGCCCGCTGGATGTGCTCCAGCAGGGCGGGATGGCGAATCGCGCTGTAAGCGGAGAGATCAATCATCCAGGGCAGCAGCAGGTCGTCGAGATCGGCATCGATGCGGGCCAGGGCGGTAGCGCTGATGGCGGGGCCGATCAGGGTGAGATCGATGTCGGAGGCGGGGCGGTGGCGGGCGAGGGCGCGGGAGCCGTAGAGAATCGCTGCGTCCACCTCGGGGTGGCTGGCGAGCACCTGCTGGATGGCCCCAACCGCCGCTTGCGGCAGGCCGGTCGCTTCGGCTGTGGCCAGGGGAGGACCCACGGTCATGACGGCTGCTGGCTCAAGGCCGAGAACTGATCCCGCAGGGCGCCGAACAATGGTGCATAGCGATCGATCACATCGCGGGCGATCGCCTGGGCCTGCTCGAGGTTGTAGGTGTGCGACGACTGATTGCGGGCTTTGATCATCGCCATCCAGCCCTCACCGTCGCTGATCAGTGCGTTCTGGAACGCCAGACGGGTGGAATCCCGCGAGCCGATGATGCCTGTAATCCCCTGATGCTGCAGATAGTCCTTCAGCAGATTCCAGGCGAGTTCATGGGTGAACTCAAAGCCTTGGATCAGGCCCTGCTGCTCCAGCTCACTCAGCGGCCGTTGGCGCGCCAGAGCCACGCCGCGCTCCAGCACCTGGAGGGCCCGCTCGAAGTTGTCGAACCGCTGGCGCCAGCGGACGTCTGCATCGGCCATTAGGTCAGGTTAGGGAAACCGGTGCCCCAAGGCAGTTCAGGCATGGGATGTGACACCTGCAACGCAGGACACGTAGGCCGGCAGTGGCGCCCACCACCCGGCAGTCGGACGATCCCGAAGTCGCGTCGATCAAGGGTCGCAATACGGCGGATCCACTGAGCTCCGCGAGGTTCAGACCACCGAGCGACACCCAGGCGAGCAAGCGTGGTGCCCCATCCGCAGAAAGAACGCAGTAAACGCGCCATGGTCCCTGCCCCGGCTGCCGGGCTGGTGGATCGCTGCCGATCGAGGGCTGAGTCGTTCTGCGTTTGCAGTGCCTGGTGGAGCAAGGGGTTAGCAGCCGAAGCCGTCAAGGCAGCGGCGTCATGGGCGATGGACAAGCTCCCTGCGCCAGAACACCCGCAGCGTGTACGGGCCTTCCCAGTTGAAGCGGATCCCCTTGGCGTTGGGGAGCTGGAACGCCTGCTCCTGGCAGGGCCTGGGCCAGCACCGTGATCAGGGCCGTGTCCACGCTCAGGGTGCGCGCCCCCAGGCTCACCCGCCGGGCGATGACGAATTCGGCCAGCTGGATCTCGAAGGGCACGAAGCCGCCCTCCGGGCCGATCATCACCACCGCCGGCAGCGGCGGTGCAGCGGCCAACGCCATCGGGGCCTCCATGTGGGCCAGCCAGCAGGGCCGGCCGGCGCAGATGCCGGGTAGCTGATCCTCCACGAAGGGCCGGAAGCGGCGGTGCAGGTGCACCCGGGGCGCAAGCGTGTCGCGGGAGCGCTCCAGACCCGCCAGCAGCGCCTCTTCAAGCGCGGCCGGCTGCAGCAGCGGGCTCTGCCAGTAGCTCTTCTCCACCCGGGCGCTGTGGATCAGGTGCAGGTTGGCGATGCCGAACTCGGCGCACTGGCGCAGGATCCGCCGCAGCATCTTCGGCCGGGGCAATGCCAGCACGATGTCAAAGCGATGCCGGGGTGGCGGCGGTTCAGCGAGTGCCACCCGCAGCCGCACGCCCTCCGGCTCCACGGCCTCGATCACCCCCTGGCCGCACAGCCCGCCCAGCAGGCCCACCCGCAGGCTGTCGCCCACCTGGGCCTTCAGCACCATGCGGATGTGCAGGGCACGCTGATCCCGCACCACGGCCAGATCCGCAGCGATCCAGTCGTGTGGCTGCAGCAGAACGATGTTCATCCGCGTTCATCGGCGCAATCCTGCTGCAGGGATACACCCTGAGGGCCCCTCAGCGCAGCAGCTCAACCCCGGGGGGGATGATCGGAGGCCCTGTTGCCGCCCTTGCGGCACCCTGAGCCATGCTGCGCATCGCCCATCTCCTGGAAGCCCAGCTGCGCGCGGCGATGGAGCGGGCCCTGCCGGCGACGGCCCAGCCCCTGGATCCCCAGCTGGCACCGGCCAGCAAGCCGGAATTCGGCGACTTCCAGGCCAACGGCGCCCTGCCCCTGGCCAAGCCCCTGGGCCAGCCGCCCCGCCAGATCGCCCAGGCGATCGTGGCGCAGCTCGCGGCCGATCCGGCCTTTGGCGAGCTCTGCCTGGAGCCGGTGATCGCCGGGCCTGGTTTCATCAACCTCACCCTGCGGCCCGAGCGGCT
>JAGYNF010000156.1 GCA_018400215.1 Cyanobium sp. M55B138
CTGGATGGTCTTGAGGGCGCGGGTGCAGACCCGCAGCTTCACGAAACGCTTGCCCTCCGCCCACCAGAGGCGGCGTTCCTGCAGGTTCACCTGCTGGAGCTTCTTGGTGCGCACGTGGGAGTGGGACACGGCCATGCCGTTGTTGGCGCGCTTGCCGGTGAGCTGGCAGACCCGGGACATGACCGACCTTCCGAAACGGTGAGAGAACTGATTTGGACGTGATGTCCAGCTCACAAGGTAACAAACCGTGGCGCTGGCCCTTAACGCCCCATGGGGAGCAGCAGTTGCACTTCCGCCCCGCCCAGCTCGCGGGAACGGCCAATCTTGAGCTGGCCGTTGTGGTGCTCAAGGGTGGTGCGCACCACAAACAGGCCCAAACCTGAGCCCTCCAGTTTGGTGCTGGTGAGGGGCAGCTCGGAGGCGCCGGGCGGAAAGCCAGGCCCACTGTCGGCGATGGTGAGCACGGCTTGGTCACCCTGCTGCCGGAGTGTCACGGCCAACTGGTCAACGGCCTGGCTTCTCCCCTGGCTCTGCATCGCCTCGAGGGCATTGCGGATCAGGTTGTTGATCGCCATCTGCAGCTGGGAGGCATCCCCTCGAACCCAACTTGGATTGTCGAGGCCCTCCACGCGCAACAGGGTGCCCTGCTGGCGCAGCTCCGTTTTGAGAAACAGCAGGGAGCTGTCCACCGTGGCGGCCAGATCCACGGGCTGGTGGTTGGTTTCCACGTTGCGCAGCAGCATCCGCATGCGCTCCATGGTGTCGACCACGCGGTTGGCATTGATAGTGAGCTGCCGGAGGGTGTGCCCCAGGCGGGCATCGTCAGCTGGGGATCCACCGTGTTGCTCCAGTTGATCCAGGGTTTGCACAGCCAGTTGGCAATTGAGCAGGATGGTGCTGAGGGGCTGCTTGATCTCGTGCACCACTGCGGCGGCAGAGAGGCTGCTGCGCAGGCGCCGCTCCAAGTCCTGGCGCTGGCGCTGCTCCTGCTGTTTTTCTCGCTGCATCACACCGGCCAACTGCCGCTCAGCCCGGCGGCGCTCGGTGAGATCCAGCAAGCTCAGGATCAACAGCGATTCATTCACCACCACCGAAACCCGCACGTCATGGGTGGATCCGCTCCTGGCGCGCACCACCAGATCGAGGCTCTCCACCCGGCCCCGCTCGCCGCGGGCGCGCTCCAGTGCCACTTTCCAGCGTTGGTTCACCTCGTCGCGGTAGCTGGCAACGGGGAACGCCTGTTCCATCCATTGCTTGCCGCTGGAGAGATCCTGAAACTGGTAGCCCAGGGTGGATTGAAGCTGCTGATTCACGAAGATCAGCTCTTCTTGCAATCCCTGATCCTTGGTGCTGATGAGCTGTACGCAGGCCACGGCAATGGGCAGGTTTTCGAGCACCTGCAGCAACTTTGTCTGGGAGCGGCGCAACTGCGTGTCGCGTTCCTGGATGGCCCGCACCAGGCTGTCGACCTCCCGCAGGGGTGAGCCCGCCATGGCCAGATTGTCGCTGTCATCGATGAGGGGCCCGGCGGCACTGTTCCGATGGACAATTTGGCGAAATTGTCTCTCCAGGCCACCGGCAATCCAGTCACTGATCAGAGCACCGAGCAGCAACAGCCCAGCCAGGTGCAAAAAGCTTCGGAAAGGTTGCTTCGCATCTAAATCTTCCACCAGCTCCCTGGCAGGGGCCACGATGCGCACCGCCGGAGGACCCTCAAGGGTTGTGCTCCAGAAGCCGCCCAGGGTGTTCTGCAGGATTGGCCATTGATCCTGGCGCATCAGCAGCGCCAGTCCGGGAATCGGCCGGCGGCTGCCTGTTTCAGGCGCAAAGCTGGTATCCAGCAGATTGAACAGGGCCGGATCTGAGCGGTAGGCCGATGCCCCGCTACCGATTTCAATGGCTGCATTGGGGTATCGCTCCAGCAGGCGGGCGCGGGCCTGTCCATCACTCCCCGCCGCCAGATCACCCAAGGTCTGCATCATGTGCAGCTGCTGCTCCAAGGCCATCAGCCGATAGCGGGTGCTGTGGTTGTGTTGGAGCACCAGGGCCGGCGTCAGCACGGCCACCAACACCAGGGCAAAACAGAGGCCCCGAATCGACACCACAACTTGCCCCGTGCGGGCCTGCCACAGCCGCAACAGGATGAAGAGCGCAAGCCCCAGGGCTGCGCAGGTCACACCGTTCACAACCTCCTTGAGGGCCAGCCCCGAGGCCATCGTGGAACTGATCCCCATGCCCCAGCGGAACCAGATCCACTCCGCCCAACTGCCGATCAGAACCCAGTAGGCGATGGAGGCCATCACAATGCGGCCGTTGTCGCGCTGCTGCCAGCCGCCATTGCAGCGATGCAGGAACAGGCCGAGCCAGATCAGCCCGATCGTGCCGTTGATCAGCCCAAAGGGATGGCCCCACTGCTGGAACGTCACCAACAGGGCCGCGATCCCCACCGCCAGGCCCGGCCAGCCCCACACCAGCAGGGCGAACACCCCGAGGCTGGTGCCCAGCATCAGCTGGATGTCGAAAAAGAGGATGAAGGGGTGCAGGTTCCACAGCACGGCCAGGGCCGCGCAGCTCGCCAAGAGCAGCGTTCGCCGCACCAGGCCCGACGTCGCCGGCGCTGCCGTCACCAGTTTTGCCGCTGTTGCAGCAGGGTGGCAATGCGGATCAGGCGGGCGCCACTGCAGCCCAGCTTGGTGGCGATGTTGCGCCGATGGGATTCCACGGTGCGCACCGAGAGCTCCAGCGCGCTGGCCATGGCCTTGTTGCTCTCCCCACGGCCCATCCGCTCCAGCACCTGACGTTCCCGCTGGGTGAGCTGGTTCAGAACCTCCTCTGGCAGGTCATCCTGGTCGGCACCGGGCAGTTCGTCGCCGGTGAGGGAGGCGATTTCATGCCGCAGTTCATCAAAGGCCTTGGCCTTGTCGATCACGGCACAGATTGTGTTGCGCAGTTCGGGGGGGCGCAGGAAGGTGCTGGCATGGCTGGAGAGCACGATCACCTTGGCCTCCGGGTTGAGAATCTGCAGCGCCTGGGCCACGCTCAAGCCATCGGCATCGGGTAGGCCGATGTCGAGGATCAGCAGGTCAGGGCGCAGGGAGGCGCAGGCGGCAATGCCCTCGGCCGCCGTACAGGCGGTGGTCACGTCGAGGAGACCTGCCTGGGTGCGCAACATGCCCACCAGCAACTCCTGAAACATGAGCTGATCTTCGACGACCAGCGTGCGCAGGGTCATGGATTGCGGCCTGTCTGCTGTCGGTGATGGGTCAGTTTACGGAGGAGCACTCAATCTCAAAAGAATTCAGACAGACCGTGCCATCCGCCGCCCATCCGCTCGACACGCGCCGCTGGAAGCCGGCCAGGGTGTCGAAGCGCACAGACTCCAGGAGGTGGCACCACTTCAATTGGATCGTCAGCAGCATTCCGGTGTTCCTCACCGTCTCAGGTCAAAAGGGCGGGGTGGCCAAAACGTGCACCTCGATCCACCTGGCCAGCATCTGGGCAGGCCAAGGTCACCAGGTGTGTGTGGTGGATGCCGATCGCAACCGTTCCGCCCTTGCCTATGCCGTGAGGGGCGCCCTGCCGTTTTCAGTGGTGCCTGTGGAGGCCGCTGCCAAGGCCACCCGCTCCGCTGATGTGGTGATCACCGACGGCCAGGCCAGTAGTGATGAAGAAGAGCTGCGCCATCTCGCCATGGGATCCGACCTGGTGTTGCTGCCCACGGCCCCCAAGGCCCGCGCCGTGGAGCTGAGTGTGGAGCTGGCCGCCCTGCTGCGGCGCGTTCAGGTTCCCCATGCGGTGTTGCTGGTCAAGATCGACCTGCGCCAGCAGCGCGCCGCGCAGCAAGCGCGTCAGGCCCTGGAATCTTTTGGCCTCACCGTGCTGAACGCTGAGATCCCCCTGCTGGCCGCCTTTGACAAGGCGGAGGCCCAGGGGCTCACGGTCGAAGCCGCCACCGACGATCGCGGTCGGGCCGATCCCCGCCGCATGGCCGGATGGTCGGCCTATCGCACCGTTGCTCTGGAACTGGAATGCCTGATTTCGAAGCCCTCATCCGTCGCCAGCAGGACCATCAAGCCACTGCCGCTGAGCGCCTGAGCCTGGTTCAGCCCACCCAGGTGAGCGAGGCTGTCGGTGCCCCGATCGCCTGGTTGGCCTTTGCCGGTGGATTGCTCGGTGCCCTGCTGGGCACCGTGGGGTTCCAGTTGGCGCTTGCCCTGGGCTGGCTCCGGTTCTAGAGACCCCGCGCCATCAGCCGGCTCATCACATCGGCACTGCGCTGCTGGAAGCCGGCCAGCTGATTGGGCTCCAGGCCGCCCACCGCCAGGCGTGCCAGGTCGTAGAGATGGCGGCTGAGGTCGTCCGCCAGCTGCTGGCTGGGGGAACTGCCAGCGGCGCCAGTGATCACCGAACCAGCCGAGAGCTTGAGCAGCCCTTCCACCAGTGGGTGCTTGCGGTTCACCAGCAACACGTGG
>JAGYNF010000157.1 GCA_018400215.1 Cyanobium sp. M55B138
CTGGCGCCGGCGCCAATCACTACCAGATCAAAGGCGCCATCGGCCTGCTGTGGATCCGTCATTCCGCCTGCCCCCCACCGCTGTGCCAGGCCAGGCTGCGGCGCAGGGCCTCCTGCCAGCGCTCCAACCACTGGCGGCGTTCTGCAGCCGAAATCGCCGGCTGAAACAGCTGGGCTGGGGGATCCTCCGGCCCCTCCTGCCAGGCCGCCAGCGAGGCCACCACCCCCGCCTGCACCCCGGCCAACAGGGCCACACCCCGGCCCGTGCTCTCCAGATCAGCGCGGCGGCGCACCGGCAGGCCGGTGGCATCCGCCTGGGCCTGCAGCAACAGATCGGCCGCGGCGGCACCGCCATCGGCCGCCAGCTCCGCCAGGGGGGTCGCCAGCGCCTCATCGGCCAGCTGCACCAGGTTGGCCACCGCCAGGGCGATGCCCTCCAGCGAGGCGCGCGCCAGTAGGGCGGCGTTGGTGTCCCGGGTGATGCCGATCAGCAGGCCCCGGGCCAGGGGATCCCAGTGGGGGGTGCCCCAGCCCGTGAAGGCCGGCACCAGCATCAGGCCGCTGCGGGCGGGGGCGCCGCTGGCCAGCCCATTCACCTGGTCGGCCCGCTCGATCAGGCCCAGGCCGTCGCGCAGCCACTGGATCGCCGCGCCGGCATTCATCAGGCTGCCCTCCAGGCAGTAGGTGGACGCGCCGGCGGGATCGGTCCAGCCATAGGTGCTGAGCAGGCCCAGCTCGGAGCGGCGCGGCCTGCTGCCGGTGTTGATCACCAGGAAGGCACCCGTGCCATAGGTGCACTTGGCCTGACCGGGCTGCAAACAGCCCTGGCCGAGGGTGGCGGCCTGCTGGTCGCCGAGCATGGCGGTGATCGGCACGCCGGCAAAGGGCAGCCCGGGCTCGATCACACCAAAGGGGTGGGCGCAGGGCAGCAGCTCCGGCAACAGGGGCTCAGGGATGGCCATGGCCTGTGCCAGCTGGCCATCCCAGCAGCCCCGCTCCAGATCCATCAGCAGGGTGCGGCTGGCATTGCTGCGGTCGGTGGCGTGGCGGCGACCGCCGCTGAGCTTCCACAGCAGCCAGCTGTCCACCGTGCCGAAGGCCAGCTCGCCCGCCCGGGCCCGGGCGCTGGCCTGGTGGTGCTCCAACAGCCAGAGGATCTTGCTGGCGGAGAAGTAGGGGTCGGCCAACAGGCCGGTGCGGGCACGGATCAGGGGCTCCAACCCCTGCCGTTTCCAGGCCTGGCACAGCGGCGCGGTGCGGCCGTCCTGCCACACAATGGCGGGGCCCAAGGGGGTGCTGTCGTGGCGTTGCCACAGCACGGTGGTCTCCCGCTGATTGGCAATGCCACAGGCCGCCACCGCACGGCGCTGCTCAGGCGTGAGCGCCTGCTCGAGGGCCGCCATCGCCGCCAGCTGGCTCTGCCAGATCGCCTCCGGGTGCTGCTCCACCCAGCCATCGGCCGGGTAGCTGTTCTGGAGCGGCGCCGAGCGGCTCAACAGCCGCCGGCCATCGGCGCTGTAAACGGCGGCCCTGGAGCTGGTGGTGCCTTGATCCAACGTCAACAGCAGCGGCTGCTCAGCCATCGCCTCTCTCCCCTGAATGGCACCGCCGAAGGGCACCCCGCTCCACAGTGCTAGCGCTGATGTGCAGGATCACCAACGGGATCGGTGGGTCTGGCCGCTCAGACCAGGGGAAAGGGCGATCGAAAGCGCATGCTGAGGTCGAGCCAGCAGCTGCGGGTGATCGGCGCACTGGTCGAGATCAGGTCGATGCCGGTGGCGGCATAGGCCCGCAACTGCTCCGGCCGCACCCCGGAGGCCTCCAGCACCACCCCTGAAGCGCCCGCCAGGGCCCGCAGTTGGGGCACCAGCTCCAGCAGCGCCTGCGGCGCAAACTCATCCAGCAACACGGCATCGGCGCCAGCCCGCACCGCCGCCTCCGCCTCCGCCGCGGTTTCCGCCTCCACAATCACCCGGGCTGGCCAGGGGGCCGCCGCCCGCACCGCCGCGACGGCCCGGCCCACCCCGCCGGCCCAGGCCAGGTGGTTCTCCTTGAGCATGGCCGCATCGTCGAGGCCGAGGCGGTGGTTGGTGCCCCCGCCGCAGCGCACCGCATACTTCTCCAGCAGCCGCAGCCCTGGGGTGGTCTTGCGGGTATCGGCCAGCCGCACGCCGGTGCCGGCCAGCTCCGCCACCAGGGCCGCCGTGGCGGTGGCGATGCCGGAGAGCCGCATGGCCAGGTTGAGGGCGGTGCGCTCACCCGCCACCAGGGCCGCCGCCCCACCCTCCAGCTCCAGCAGGGGCTGGCCCGGGTGCACCGGCTCACCGTCGGCCACCAGCAGCTGCACCGCCACCTGGGGATCCAGCAGCCGGAACAGCGGCTCCACCAACACCCCCCCGCAGAACAGCCCATCGGCCTTGGCCAGCCACTGGGCCGAACCGCGGCGATCCACCAGCGCACCGGCGGTGAGATCGCCACGGCCGAGGTCCTCCGCCAGCCAATCGGCCAGGAGCCGCCCCAGCTGCGGCGTGAAGGGCAAGTGGGGGTGCGCCGCTGTCTCGGGCGTCACAGCCAATAGCCCAGGGGCAGATCCGTATCGCCACGGGCCGGCCAGGCACCAAAACCGGCGAGGGTTTCGGAGATCAGCTCCCCCAGGCTGCGGGGCCGCTGCAGCTCCTGGCGGGCCGCCCACTCCGCCTCCTGCACCGCCGCCTCCG
Organism: Cyanobium sp. M55B138; assembly: GCA_018400215.1. Classification (GTDB taxonomy): domain Bacteria; phylum Cyanobacteriota; class Cyanobacteriia; order PCC-6307; family Cyanobiaceae; genus NIES-981. Next base: position 2,717 of record JAGYNF010000157.1, read on the forward strand.
GCAGGGCGAGGGCGGCCAGCAGCCGCCGGTAGGCACTCTTTTCGGCCGGGTTCACCGCAGCGTCATCCTGGGGACGCTGGTTGGCGCCCATCATCAGCACCGCCAGCTTCACGGCCTGCTGGCGGCCATCGGCCCCCTCCAGGTCGGCCACCAGTTGCTCCACGTCCACCGGCTGGAGGTTCTCCGCCGCCAGGCTGGAAACGGCCAGGGCCGGATCCTCGGCCGTGTTGAGCGGCGCCAGGGTGCGGGCCACAACCTGCTGCAGCAGGGTGCGCTCCTCCTCGGCGAAATCGCCATCGGCCCAGGCCACCCAGCAGACGATGCGCAGCAGGGCCCGCTGGGACGGCTTGAGGCTGGCGAGGGGAGTGCTGGGGGTGGGGTCGCTGGGCATTGGACTGGGACGGAACGCCCCTGCAATAGGCCCCCATTGTGGGTGCAGCTGAATGCGAGCCTGGGGCCCTGCTATCAAATCTGGTCATGCCCCAACCGCGCTGGTGGACCCCAGGCGACCTGGATGGCTTTCTGGGGCTGGGACTCAACAACCTGATCCAGATCCTGCTGGTGATGGGCCTCTGCCGCGGCGTGCTCGGCTACCCCGACAGCCTGGTGTTCGGCACGATCCTGCCAGCCCTGGGCGTGAGCCTGGTGGTGGGCAACTGGGCCTATGCCCGCCAGGCCTTTGCCCTGGCCCGGCAGGAGGGGCGCGACGACCGCACCGCCCTGCCCTACGGCATCAACACGGTGAGCCTGTTCGCCTTCGTGTTTCTGGTGATGCTGCCGGTGAAGCTCACCGCCCTGGGCCGGGGCCTGGGCGAGGCCGAGGCGGTGACCCTCTCCTGGCAGGCGGGGCTGATCGCCTGCCTGGGCTCGGGCCTGATCGAGACGGCCGGGGCCTTCCTGGCCGAACCGCTGCGGCGCTGGCTGCCCCGGGCGGCCCTGCTCTCCACCCTGGCCGGGATTGCCCTGGGCTACATCGCCCTGGGCTTCCTGCTGCGCACCTACGCCCAGCCGGTGGTGGGTCTGGCGGTGCTGGCGGTGATCCTGGTGGGCTACTACGCGCCGGTGCGCTGGCCGCTGCCGGCCGGCCTGGTGGCGGTGCTGCTGGGTGTTGTGCTGGCCTGGGCCACCGGCCTCACAAGCCTGGATCCGGAGCAATGGCAGGCCAACACCGCCCTGATCGGCCTACGGCTGCCCCAACTGCAGCTGGGGCAGCTCTGGCAGGCGCGCGGCCAGCTAGTGCCCTGGCTGGGGGTGATCGTGCCGATGGGACTTTTCAATGTGATCGGCTCGCTGCAAAACCTGGAGAGCGCCGAGGCCGCCGGCGACCGCTATCCAGTGCGCAGCTCGATGCTGATCAATGGCATCGGCACCCTGGCCGCCGCCAGCCTGGGCTCCTGCTTCCCCACCACCATCTACATCGGCCACCCGGGCTGCAAGGCCATGGGGGCCCGGATCGGCTACTCCTGGCTCAACGGGCTGGTGATGGGGGCGGCCTGCCTGCTGGGGCTGTTCGGGGTGATCGGCCAGCTGGTGCCGATCGAAGCCGGCATGGCGATCGTGCTCTACATCGGCCTGGTGATCGCCGCCCAGGCCTTCCAGGCCACCCCCCGCCGCCACGCCCCGGCGGTGGCGCTGGGGATGCTGCCGGGGCTGGCGGGCTGGGGGGCGCTGATGCTCAAGGCGGGGCT
>JAGYNF010000158.1 GCA_018400215.1 Cyanobium sp. M55B138
GCGCAGCTCGGGGCGGAACAGCTCCGTGTCAACGCCCCGTTGCCACAGGTCCGTGTGCTGGATGCCCTTCTCGCTCAGCTCCTGCACCATCGCCGTGGAGGTGCAGAGGTTGAGGCGGGCCTGGTTGTGGGCGGCCTTGAGCAGTTCCCACAGCAGCGGTTCCAGCATGCCCATGCCGTAGTGCTCCAGATACTTGGGCAGGTGGGTGTGATAGCTGGCCACCAGGGGGTAACCCTTCGTCTTGGCCAGCCAGATCCCCCCCAGGCCCAGCACGGCCGGGTTCACGACGTGCACCAGGTCGGGCTGGAAGTGTTCGAGGGCCTCGGCCACCGCCGGTCGTGGCAGGGCCAGCTTCAGTTCGGGGTAGAGCGGCAGCGGCATGGCCGGCACCCCCACAACCTGCGCCCCCATGTAGGAGGTGGGCCCCCCTTCCGGGCAGAACACCACCACTTGGTCGCCACCCGCGGCGAGGTGTTGCACTGTTTTGGTGAGCCGGGTCACGATCCCGTCCACCTTGGGCAGGAAGGTCTCGGTGAAAAAGGCGATCTTCAAGGGGAGGGTGCCTGGCTCAGCCGGTCTTGATGGCCTGGGCCTGGGTCTGGGTCCAGGCGGATTGGCAGGGGATGCGGCTGCGATCGCAGCGGTCGGCCCAGCGGCGGGCCACATCCACCACCTCGGCCAGCAGGCCGTCATCGAGGGTGGTGGGGTTGAGGCCGAGCTCGATGAAGCAACGGTTGTCGACGATCAGGTCGTTTTCGACCGCCTCATTGCGGGGATTGGGCAGGTGGTTGATCTGGGCGCCGGTGAGGGCCGCCACCTTGCGGGCCAGTTCTCCCACCTGGTGGCTCTCGGTCATCTGGTTGAAAATCTTCACCCGTTCGCCGCGGCTGGGGGGGTTTTCCAGGGCCAGCTGCACGCACTTCACCGAGTCGCGGATGTGGATGAAGGCGCGGGTCTGGCCGCCGGTGCCGTGCACGGTGAGCGGATAGCCGATGGCGGCCTGCATCAGGAAGCGGTTGAGCACGGTGCCGTAGTCACCGTCGTAGTCGAAGCGGTTGGTGAGGCGCGGATCCCGCTCGGTGGCCTCGGTGTTGGTGCCCCAGACAATGCCCTGGTGCAGGTCGGTGATGCGGATCTGGTCGTTTTTGTTGTAGTAGAGGAACAGCAGTTGGTCCAGCGTCTTGGTCATGTGGTACACGCTGCCGGGGCTGGCCGGGTGCAGGATCTCCTCTTCGAAGCGGCTGCCATCGGGCTGGGGCACCTCCACCTTGAGGTAGCCCTCGGGGATGGTGGCGCCGCGGTGGGAGCCGTAGCCGTACACGCCCATCGTGCCCAGGTGCACGATGTGGATGTCGAGGCCGCTCTCCACAATCGCGGCCAGCAGGTTGTGGGTGCCGTTCACGTTGTTGTCAACGGTGTAGCGCTTGGTGGCGCTGCTCTTCATCGAATAGGGGGCGGCCCGCTGTTCGGCGAAGTGCACCACCGAGTCGGGGCGCTCGGCCAGCAGCAGATCCACCAGCCGCTGGTACTCATGGGCCAGGTCGAGGTGCACGAAGCGCATCGGCTTGCCACCCACCTGCTCCCAGGCCCGCAGGCGGTCGCCCATGGTCGCGATCGGGGTGAGGGACTCCACCTCCAGATCCACGTCAATCTTGCGGCGGCTGAGGTTGTCGATGACGACCACCTCATGGCCCGCATCGGCCAGGTTCACCGCGCAGGGCCATCCGCAGAAGCCGTCGCCGCCCAGAACGAAGACCTTCATCGCAACCCCCATTCCGAACCCATTCCGAAAAACCCCAGACCCCTGCAGGACGAGCGGATGCTCCGCCTCGCAAACTACTACAGGCGTTCGGCCCCGAACCCCGCGGCAGCGGGTGGCTAGCTGCCCACACGCCCGGCCAGGGGGGAGCTGGCCCTGGCCTGGGGCCGCACCGGCAGCCGGCCGGCGTGGAGGGCGGTGCGGCCCGCCTCACAGGCCATCGCCATCGCCCTGGCCATGGCGGCCGGGTCGCCTGCCAGGGCGATGGCGCTGTTGATCAGCAGGGCGTCGGCCCCCATTTCCATCGCCTGGGCGGCTTCGCTGGGCACGCCGATGCCCGCATCCACCACCACCGGCACCGTGGCGTTTTCAATGATCAGGGCGATGTTGGCCGCATTGCGGATGCCCTGGCCCGAGCCGATCGGCGACCCCAGCGGCATCACCGTGGCGCAGCCCACCTGCTCCAGCCGCTGGGCCAGCAGCGGATCGGCATTGATGTAGGGCAACACGGTGAAGCCCTCCTTCACCAGCTGCTCGGCCGCCTGCAGGGTGCCGATGGGGTCGGGCAGCAGGTGCTTCGAATCGGGGATCACCTCCAGCTTCACAAACGTGTTGTCCTCCTGGCCCGCCAGCTTGGCCAGCTCCCGGCCCAGCCGCGCCACCCGAATGGCCTCCTCGGCGGTGGCGCAGCCGGCGGTGTTGGGCAGCATCCAGATCCGCTGCCAGTCGATCGCCTCCATCAGGCCTCCGTGGCCGGGGGCCTGGCTCTGCACCCGCCGCACGGCCACGGTCACGATCTCGCAGGCGCTGGCGGCGAGGCTGGCCTGCATGGCCGCCAGGCTGGGGTACTTACCGGTGCCGGTCATCAGTCGGCTGCGGAACTGGCGGCCCCCGATCACGAGGGGATCCGGTACCGGGGGATCGGCGGGCGCTGTCACGGCGGCGGGCGTCTCGGAGCTTATGGATCTAGCCTCCCACTAACCCCCTTGTGTTGTTGGCCGTCGTGTTTCGCGTTGCCTTCCGGGCGCTGCTGCTCAGCGCCGCCTGTATCAGCTCTGCTCCAGCCCTGGCGGCCACCCCCCTCGGTAGCGATGCCTTTGTGCCCTTCACCATGCCCATGGGGGGTGGGCCGGGTGCCGATAGCTCCGGCATGGTCACCAGCGTGGAGACCTTCGACCCCGTGGCCCGCGCCCAGCTGTTGTCCCGCGAGATTCCCCGCAGCTGGAGCGGCACCTATGAGGCGTTCGATTCCGGCCAGGTGGTGCCGGTGCAGCTGCAACTGGCATCCCTCACGCCCCTGGGGCAGATGCTCGACCTGCGCGGTGAGTTGACCATCGGGGGGGTGACCACCCCGGTGCAGGGCAACATCAATGCGGAGTCGGACCAGCTCGATCTGCTGATTCTGTGCGACTGCAAGGAGGTGGCCGGCCTGGAGTTGGGCGGTTCCTTCTCGGGCCTCCAGGGCCTGCAGCTGTCTGGATGGCAGGCGCCACGCCTCACCAACCAGGGGGGGCGGCTGGATCTGCGGGCCGTTGGCGCGGTGGCGGCCCCCGCCGATCGCCTACCCCAAAGCACCACGCCGGTGCGCGGCCTGTGGTGATTCGGCGCAGGGCTGGGGGATGTCAGGCCTCTGGGCCCAACCCCAGCTTGCGCTCCAGGCGCTGTAGCCGTTTGCGGGCCGTCTTGTTGCCGGCATCAAGGGCCAGCACGCTGCGATAGGCCTCCCGCGCCTCCTCAGGCTTGCTCTGCTTTTCGAGGGCGTAGGCCAGATTGTTGAGGGCCACTGGATAGTCGGCCTTGGCCGCCAGGGCTGCCCGGTAGTGCTTGAGTGCAGCTTTGTAATTGTCCTGGGCAGCCAAGCCAAACCCCAGGGCGTTTTGAATCAAGGCCTGGGCTTCGCTGGGCTCCTGGTTGGCTTCCGCCAGCTTGAGGGCCCGCTTGAGGTTGTCGACCGCCTGGCCATACAAGCGCTTGCGCAGTTGCACGGAGCCAAGTTCGTAGAGGCTGGCGGCGTCGCTGGAGCTGGCCTCCCCTGGGCGATCGAGTCGGGCCAGAGCGAGTTCGTCGCGGCGCACCAGCCAAATCTGGCGGCCCACCACGATGGCAGCCACGAGCAGAATCGCGACCAGCCCAATCAGGTAGGCCTGGGGCAGGAGGTTGTCCAACGGGACCTACCGGGAGAGGGGAGTCAGGAGTGGGCGGCGCCCACCACGCTCGTGAAGCTGCCGGGATCGACCACGGCAAGCTGGGCCAGCATCTTGCGGTTGATGCGCACATCGGCCTTCTTGAGGCCACCCATCAAGCGGCTGTAGCTCACGCCATTGAGGCGGGCAGCGGCGTTGATGCGGGCAATCCAGAGGCGGCGGAAGTCCCGCTTGCGGCGGCGACGGTCGCGGTAAGCGTTGCAAAGGGCCTTCATCACCCGCTGGTTGGCGGTGCGGAAGAGGGAGCCGTTGCCGCCGCGGAAGCCCCGGGCGAGACGCAGGATCTTGTTACGGCGTTTGCGGGCAACGTTGCCCCTCTTGACGCGGGCCATGGCAGGGAATCAGGTGGGTGCGGGTCTGGAAGGAAAGGGGTGGGGCCGTGCTCAGGCGTAGGGGAGCATGGCACTCACGTTGTCGGCATCGCGCTCGTTGACGAGGG
>JAGYNF010000159.1 GCA_018400215.1 Cyanobium sp. M55B138
ACGCCACCGCAGGCCAACTCCTCACCGCTCTGGGTGGTGAGGGCGAGGTTGCCGGGCTCGCCGCCGATGGCGGCAGGGGAGTGGGCGAAGCGGATCGTGATGCCGTCGGCCTGCATCGCCTCGGCCACCACATCACTGGCCTCGCGATCGAAGCCCCGCAGCAGGTGGTCGCCCCGCACCAGCTGGGTCACCTTCACCCCCAGGCCGTTGAGGATGCAGGCGAATTCGCAGGCAATGAAGCCAGCACCCACCACCACCACCGCCTCGGGCAGGCTCTGCAGCAGGAATAGGTCGTCGCTCACCCAGCCCAGTTCGGCGCCGGGGATGGCCGGCCGGTGGGGCCGGCCGCCCACGGCGATCAAGGTGCGCTCGGCCTTGAGCAGCCGCTCGCTGCCGTCGCTCGCGCGTGCCACCACCTCTCCGGCTGCCTGGAAGCGGCCCCAGCCGCTCACCAGCTCCACCCCCGCCTTCTCCAGCAGGCCGATGTGCAGGGTGTTGAGGCGGTCCACCTCGGCCCGCACGTTGGCCAACAGCCGGGCAGGGTCACGGCGCACTTCGCCCACGTCCCAGCCGTGGCTGGGGGCGGCCTCCAGCAGGTGGCGGTAGGCCGAGCCATACACCAACAACTTCTTGGGCACGCAGCCGCGGATCACGCAGGTGCCACCCACCCGATCCCCCTCCACGATCGCCACCCGGGCGCCGTAGGAGGCGGCCCGCTTGGCGGCGGCCAGGCCGCCCGAGCCGGCACCGAGCACGATCAGGTCGAAGCAATCAGCCATGGGGAGAATCGGAAGGGAGGATGGGGGCGGGAAGCGGTCAGGGTGGTCTGGGGCTGGATCAGCCCTCGAACTCCCGACGCGGAGCGGTCACCCCGGCGGGCTCGCTGCCCTTCAGGTAGGCCAGCATGGAGTCGGCATCCGACACCTCAAAGGGGTCGATCGGGCAGTTGTCGTCAAACTCGGGCTCGCGGAAAATCTTTTCGATCTTGCCGTCATCCACCAGCATGGAATAGCGCCAGGAGCGCATGCCGAAGCCCAGGTTCGACTTGTCGACCAGCATGCCCATCTTGCGGCTGAATTCACCGTTGCCATCGGGCAGCAGGAACACGTTTTTGGCGCCGACCGCCTTGCCCCACTGGAACATCACGAAGGCGTCGTTCACCGACAGGCAGATGATCTGGTCCACGCCGTGGGCGCGGAACTCCTCATGGAGCTCTTCGTAGCGGGGCAGGTGGTTGGAGGAGCAGGTGGGGGTGAAGGCACCGGGCAGGGCGAACAGCACCACCTTGCGGCCCTTGAAGATCTGATCGCTGGTGAGCTCCTGCCAGCGGTAGGGGTTGGTGCCGGGCACCGACTCATCCCGCACGCGGGTGTGGAAGGTGACGTTGGGAACGCGGTCGATCATGGGTGGGTTGGGATGGTTTGACAGGAATCAGGGAACGGGACCGAGCCGGCGGTCGGCAGGGAGCCCTAGGCCCCAAAGCGTAACCCATAATCACTCCGCATAAGCTTCTGCACGCATAGGCCGCCTGGAGCATGGCGCGTCGAACCGCTGGACTCCTTGAGGCGATCGCTGTATGGTTGGACTTCCGGTAGAGGCCGGCGGTCGACGCAAATCCTGCGATCTCCCTGCAACGCTGTGACCCATCGCGGTCCAGGTTCAGGTTTTTTGATCCCAGTCCGTCAAGTCCGCGATACCGGAACCAGCACCACGTTGGTCATCCAGCCCCATTCACCTGCGCTTCCTGGTGATTGCCCACGGGATTCCCCTTGGGATGGGTGACCTCGCGACCAACCGCGCGACGAAGTCCTACCGCTGACGCAGGCGTCCACCCAGGACCACTGCCCGGCGAGGCGGTGCGTTGTTCATATCTCAATCATCACCAAATCCATGCCCAATCGATCCCCCAAGACCAATCCCCAGGCGCCCTACGGCCAACGGCTGACCCGCTACCCCAGTTGTGCCCTCATGCCGCTGCCCTCCGGTGGCTCCTCCAACCCCAGCACGCCAACCTGGAACGAACTGCTCGGCCAGCGCTGAGCCCTGGAGCTCAGGTTGCCGCGCTCCAGTAGCCCTGTTCCAGGCGGGGATAGCCATGCACCTGGGCCTGCCGGCCGAGATACACCCAGGCCTGCCGGCCGTCAGCCAGCTGCAGCAGATGCCTCTGGTAGTCGCGGGGGTGGTCCTCAAGCCGGTCCAACTGGGCAAGCCCCTGGGCCGAGACGGCGTACAACTCGACCTGCACCCTGTCGCTTGGCAGGCCACTGGCCACGGCCATCGGATAGGGCCCCAGGTCGTAGAGCTGCAGGCCGGCCAGATCCACACAACCGCAACAGGGGGCACCGCCCAGCCAGTGGTGGTTGCTCTGCCCCCGTTTGAGGGACCCGTAGACCGCCACCAGCATGCAGGCGCTGGACGGGTCGACGTCAGGCTGGCTCATGGCAAATTCTGCGCGCCGCCGATCACCAGCCGGGACCCCCGCTCGCTGGCCACCACCTCAATGCCGCTGCGGATGCGCTCCCGCAGGGTGGCCACATGGCTGATCAGGCCGATCATCCGCCCCCCCACCCGCAGGCGATCCAGTTCATCCATGGCCAGCTGCAGGCTGTCTGGGTCGAGGCTGCCGAAGCCCTCGTCGATGAACAGGGCATCGAGACGCACGCCGCCGCTGTGGGCCTGCACCGTGTCGGCCACCCCCAGGGCCAGGGCCAGGGACGCCTGGAAGGTTTCACCACCCGAGAGGCTGGACACATCCCGCTCCTCGCCGGTGAAGGCATCCAACACCCGCAGCCCCAGGCCCGCCTTGCTGCCCCGCCGCTGGCCGCTCCCATCGCTGAGCAGCAGCTGGTAGCGGCCGGCGGTCATCAGATCCAGCCGCTGGTTGGCGAAGCTACAGATCTCCTCCAGGTAGGCCGAGAGCACCCAGCGCTGCAGGGAGATGTGCGGACTGCTGCGCCCCAGGCAGCGGTCGGCCACGGCGTGCAGTTGGTCGGCCTGCTGCTGCAGGCGCCCAACCTCCTCGGCGGCCCTGTGCTGACGCTCCAGCACCACCGCCAGGGCCTGGAGGGCGGCGCTGAGTTGGGCATGGCGTTGCAGCAGAGCATCGCGGCGCTCCTGAGCCAGGCGTAGGTGCTCCGCCAGGGCGGCCAGATCCGGCCGCTCGTCGGGGAGGTCCTGCAGGTCCGGGTCGACCAGCTGCTGTTGGTGGCCTTGCAGGGCCTGGTCGTGGCTGCGGATGCGCTGCTGCCAGCCCTGGCGTTCATCGTCACAGGCCAGGGCCGCCAGCAGAGCCCGGCCGTCGGCGAAGCCGGCCACCGCCAGGTCGCTCGCCAGACGGCTGGCCAACTCAGCGGCACGGCTGGCCTCCTGGTGGCGCTGCTGCAGGTTGTCGGCCAGGCCGGCCAGCTGCTCCTGCAGCTGTTGCTGCTGATGGAGGATCTCGGCGGGGTTGGCCTGGCTATGGGCCCCCAGGGCCTGCTCCAGCCGCGCCTGTTGGCCAGCCAGCTGGGCCTGCTGACCCCGCAGCCGTTCCTCCTGCTCGCTGCGCTGCAGCTGCCGCTGCTGCAGGCGCTCCTGATAGGCCCCTAGGCGCTGCTGCAGCTGCAGCAACTCGCGCTCCAGCTCCGCCAGCTGACCAGCCTGGACGCGGGCCTGGTCCAGCTCCAGCTGGGCCTGGGCCGCCGCGCCATGCACCGCCTGGGGATCGCTGAGGGCCAGGGGCCAGCGGCTGCCCAGGGATTTGAGGTCGGCCGCCAGGGCACTGCTGCGGGCCAGGGCCTCTTGCACGGCCTGGTCAGCCTGCCGTTGGGCCTGCTCCGTCCGTTGCAGGGCGCTCTCACGCACGGCGGTATCGCCCGTGGGCGCCAGCTGGGGATGCTGGCTGGAGCCGCACACTGGGCAGGCCTCCCCAGGCCGCAGGTCGGCGGCCAGCCGGGCGGCCATCCCCTCCAGTTGGCGTTGGCGCAGCTCCAGCAGCTCAGCACGGCATTGCTGCTGCCGCTGCTGCTGGGCCAGCAGGCCCGCCTCGGCCTCTGAGATCTGCCGGCCCAGCGCCTGCAGCTGGGCCAGGCCGGCCAGTTGCTCCTGGCTGAGCCGCTGGATCTGCTCCAGTCCCTCCAGCCGGTCGTGGGCCCTACGGGCCTGTTGCAGCTGCTGCTGGGCCAGGGGCAGCTGGGCCTGGGCCTGAGCCACCAGCTGCTCGCCTGTCTGCACCTGCTCCCCCAGCTGGGCGAGCAGGAGCTGGGATGCCGCAATCACCTCCAGCATCTGTCCGCGCTCACCCCAGAGCCCCACCAGCCCTTGCAACTCAGCGCCCCGGGCCGCCAGGGCGCCGATGCAGCGGGTGAGCTGGCCGGGGTCGGGGAGCTGGCTGAGGTCCAGGGCCAGCAGTTCGGC